>CAYWOF010000001.1:0-45228 GCA_964459825.1 uncultured Phycisphaeraceae bacterium
GTTGTAGTCGGGGATGAGGTCCATCGGGCCCGGGCGGAAGAGGGCGTTGGCCGCGATGAGGTCTTCCAGCCGGTCGGGCTTCATCTCGACCAGCAGGCGGCGCATGCCCCCCGATTCAAACTGGAAGACGCCCGTGGTCTCGCCGCGCCGGAAGAGTTCAAAGACCTTCTGGTCGTCGTAGGTCAGGCGATCGAGATCGAGCGGATGGACCGCGCTCTCGTCGGGCGTGGCCGGCGGCGTGCGCCCCACGCTGGCCCAGATCTGCGCGTCGGTGAAGGCCTCGCGAACCAGGCCCTTGCAGCGCTCGATGATCGAGAGCGTGCGCAGGCCCAGGAAGTCCATCTTGAGCAGGCCCATCTTCTCGCAGGTGGGGCCGTCCCACTGCGTGACGATGTCGTTGGAATCGCTGGGCTTGTACAGCGGGACGATCTCGTGGAGCGGGCGCGTGGCGACGATGACGCCGGCGGCGTGGACGGAGGCGTGCCGGGCCTGGCCCTCGAGGGCCCGGGCGTTGTCGAGCAGCCGGCGGATGCGGTCGTCGCTCTCGTAGAGCTCCTTGAGGCGAGGCTCCTGGACCAGGGCATCGTCGAGCGTGATGTTGAGCTGCTCGGGGACGAGCTTGGCGATGCGATCGGCCTCGGCCAGGGGGATCTCGAGCACGCGCGCCACATCGCGGATCGCGGCGCGGGCCTTGAGCGTGCCGAAGGTGATGATCTGGGCGACATGACCGTACTTGCGCCGGACGTGCTCGATGACGCGGGCCCGCCCGTCCTGGCACAGATCGATGTCGATGTCGGGGTACTCGGACCGGTCGGGGTCGGTGAAGCGCTCGAAGAGCAGGCCGTACCGGACCGGGCAGGCGTTGGAGAGGCCCAGCACGTACCCGACCATCGTGCCGACGCCCGAGCCGCGGGCCAGCGCGGGGATGGCGTGGGCGCGTCCCCAGCTGACGAAGTCCCAGACGATGAGGAAGTAGGCCGAGATGCCCTTGTCGCAGAGGATGTCGAGTTCGCGCTCGAGGCGGGCGAGCACCTCGGAGCGCCCGGGGGCGCCATCCGCGGCGCCGGTCGGCGCGTCGCGCTCCGCGATGCCGGGCCCGTAGCGCCAGACCGCCCCGGCCCTGGCCAGGGCGCGCAGGGCGTCGTCGCACTCGCGCCGCGCCTCGGCGAGCTCGGCCGGCGAGGGCTCGTGATCGAACGGGGTGACCTCGAAGCAGGCGCCGAACTCCACGTGCCAGCGCGAGAGGTCGCCGCCGAACCGCGGGTCGTCCCAGCGCGGCAGCTCCGCCGCGCCGGCGCCGGCCCCGCGCCGGCGCACCCGGACCATCGGGGCGTGGTTGCGCCCGATGGGGAGCTCGAGCGCGCACGCCCGCGCGATCCGCACCGAGTTGTCGCAGGCCTCGCGCCACGCGTCGCGAACCTCGGCGGCCTCCCCATCGCAGAGGGCGCGCATCTCCCCCGGGCTCTTGACGTAGAGCTGGGGCGGGTAGCGCATCCGATCCGCGGCGCTCTTGGCCTTCTGCGTCGAGATGCAGATGAGCGTGTCGTGGGCGTCGTGGTCCTCGGCGCGAAGGAAGTGGGCGTCGTTGTCGGCCACGAGCGGGAGGTTCAGCTCCCGCGCCAGACGCACCAGGTGCGGCAGGATCGAGTTCTGCTCGGGCACGTGTCGCTGGAGCTCGATGTAGAACCGGGGAAGAGACGGAGAGACGCGGACACCAAGAGTCGCGGAAGATTCGGGCTCGTCCTTCCGTCTGGCCGTCGCTTCGTCTCTCGTCCCGCCGAAGGCGCCCGCGTGCCACCGGGCGCTCTCGACCGCCGCCTCCCAGTGCCTCGCCTCCCCGCTCCGCTCGTAGGCCAGCAGGTGCTCGCCGATCTCGCTCCCCAGGTGGCCGTTGATGGCGATGAGTCCCTCGGCGTGGGCCGCCAGCAGCTCTCGATCGATCCGGGGCTTGTAGTAAAAGCCGGTGAGGAACGCCTCCGAGCAGAGCACCAGCAGGTTCCGCCACCCGGCCTCGTTCATGGCTAGGAGGACGAGGTGATACCCCCCTTCGCCCCCGCCGGCATACGTCCGATCCTGGCGCGGCTTGCCCGGCGGAGTGACGTACGCCTCAACGCCGAGGATGGGCTTGACGCCCCCGGCCTTGGCGGCCGTGTAGAAAGCCACCGCTCCGAAGAGGTTGCCATGGTCGGTGACGCCGACCGCGTCCATTCCGAGGTCTTTCACGCGGGCCAGGAGGCGGTCGAGCCGGTTTCCGCCATCGAGGAGCGAGTACTCGGAGTGCAGATGAAGATGGACGAAACCAGCCTCCTGCGCCGCGGACGGGCGAGGGGCGTCGGCCTCAAGATGTGGTGCTGAAGGGGCCATCGAGTCGGCGTGGGCTACCAGCAGTTGGGTCAGGTCAACGGTAGGGTGATGAACCTCCAGTGTACCCCGGTAGTGGCGGTGCCGCGTCGGGCCGACAGGTGATCCACAGCGCCCTTCGCGGTTCTCGGACGCCGGGCAGCTTGCCCGGGTTGCCGGGGCGGTCTGGGCGGTCGGCCGCCGGGGCGGTGGGAGCCCCTGGGGCTGGCCGCCGGGGGTATTCCGTGGCACACCTTTGGGTGAACCACGCGACGGTCAGGCCCGCCCCAAAGCCCAAGGGCCCGGCCGGCGCGACAGACCCGAGGAGAGAGACATGCCCAAGAGCAGCATTCTGGCCGTTATCGGTCTCGCCGCCGCTGCCACCGCCGCCCAGGCCGCCAGTGTGGACCTCCGCTTCGTCGGGGTCGGCCAGGGTCAGACCGTCCGGATCACGATCGGCGCCAGCACCTTCAACACGTTCGCCGGCCAGTTGAAGCACCAGTTCACCAATGGCACCGGCCCGATGGCCCGGTTCAACGGCCAGACGCTGGTGACCTTCTGCACGGACCTGACCGAGCACACGACCAGCACCGCGAAGACCTACAGCGTCGTGGACGTCAAAGATGTGCCCGTGACGGCCGGCTGGCCCGCGATGGGTCAGGATCGGGCCGACGCGATGGAGCGCCTGTTCGCCGCGGCGCCGAGCTCCCTCTTCGACTGGACGGCCGCCGACCCGGCCCATGCGGCCGCGTTCCAGATCGCGGTGTGGGAGATCGCGTACGACTACAACGAGGCCAACCCGCTGAGCTTCGATGTCACCGCGGGCAACTTCCGGGCCAGGCAGACCAGCGGCGCGGCGCTCGCGGCCCCGGTCTCGACCTGGCTCTCGAACCTGGCGGTTTCGGTCAACGACCTGGATGGGGGGGCGTCGCGGGTGCTGGGCCTGAGCCGGAGCGGCTCGCAGGATCAGCTGCAGGTCGTCCCCCTCCCGAGCACCGGCGTCCTCGGCCTGGCAGGACTGGGGTTGGTGGGGACGGCCCGCCGCAGGGCCCGATAACACCCGATCTCCCGGATCGACATCAACGTCCCGGTGACTCCGCCAGCCTGGAGGCGGAGTCATCGCGTTGGGCGCATGGTCCGCGTTGCAGGACGGACCAGGAAACCGCAACAGGGTCGCGAAATTGGGATTGACACTCTCCGCCCGTTCCTTTCTAATCCGCGGCCAGCGGTGGTTTGTTTGCCGCCGGAACTGCGGTCGACTGCGGAGTGTGTTCGGCGATCGCCCTGCGAGAGAGGGGAGTCGGTCATGGCGAGGGTTGGAATGTGTGCGGTCTTGGCCTGCGCGCTGGCCTCCGGGGCGGCCCATGCCGACACGGTCAAGGTCAAGCGGAGCTCGAGCTTCTTCGGCCAGGGCACGCAGGTGGACGTGAAGCTCTACTCGGGCGGCACGCACAGCTACAACAACCTCTTCGCCGGGCAGCTGAACCACTCGCTCTCGGATGGCGTCGGTCCGATGGGCCAGCGGTTCGAGGGGGAGCGGATCACCTTCTGCTGCGACCTGCTGGGGAGCTACGCGCCGTCGAGCTCCTCTACCACGTACGACGTGAAGTGGGTCGGCGAGATGTTCAACGCCGAGAAGGCCGGCGCCCTGCGGGACATCTACCGGGGCGCCCAGGGGCAGCAGCTCGACCCGACCGTGGACGACAAGTTCGCCGCGGCGTTCCAGATCGTCGTGTGGGAGATCGTGTACGACTACGACCCGTCCAAGACGAACGCCAACATCGCCATCACGTCCACGTCGAGCTCCAACGGTGTGAGCAGCACGAACCGGTTCCGGGCGTGGAGGAGCAACGGCTACTCGCTCACCGGCGATTCCGCGCTGTGGGGCTATGTCAACGAGATCGTCGGGTACATCCGTCCGAGCGGTCAGCACATCTCCAGCAGCGCGCTGTGCGTGCTCAAGAGCAGCAACTACCAGGACCAGCTGATCATCCCGCTGCCGGGAGCGGCGGCGATGGGTCTGGCGGGCCTGGGGCTGGCCGGCGCGGCGCGCCGCCGGCGGGCCTGAGCCGGGTTGAGGCCGACGCCGTGCCGCACCGCCTCGGTCCGGGCGGGGCTGGTTCGCCGAGCGCGACGCGGGAGCGCCCCGTCGCGCTGGTGCGCGGCGCGTACGATCGGGCATGCCGGGGGTTTGGGTGAGCACCATCCGGGGGTCGGCCGGCCGGGCGCAGGGGCGCCTGGGCGCGTTCGTCGTCCGCCAGCCCGGCTGGGTCGCTCGCGCTGCGATCCTCGCGGCGCTGCTGGTGGCGGGGCTGCTGGCGGTGCTGGTGCTCCTGCCGATGCTCGTCGTGGCGACGGTGGTGTTTCTCGCCGCGGCCGGATGGGCCGGGCTCCGGCGGTCGTGGTCGCGCCTGACCGGGCGCGGTCCGGGCGGGCGGCGGAACGTGCGCATCGTGGTGCGCGAACCCCGAGGGCCATAGGCCGGGTCATCGGGGGATCGGGGGCGGATCGGCGTCGAGACCGGTGCCGCTGAAGTAGCGGTTCGTGGGCCGGTCCGGGCCGGACCCGAAGAGCTCGTAGCTTCGGTCGGGCTTGTAGCGGTAGCCGAGCTCCTCGAACTTCATCGCCCGTGCGTGCGTGTCGCTGAAGAGGACCACGATGGCCCCCCGGTGGCGCGGGTCCGGCCCGTTGCGGTGCGGGGCGCTCGCGATGTCGGATTGGGGCGTCAGGCGCGGCGGGTCGATCGTGAGGGCCTCGTTGCCCAGCTCGCGCTCGTCGTCGCCGTCGTTGTTGTAGGGCAGCCGGTCTTCCGGCGCGAATGAGCAGGCGGTGCCCATCGAGTCGGCGGCGATCATCGTGGCGCTGAAGTCCTGGATCCGCGAGCGCCGCACGGGGAAGCTGTGGAAGCGCCCGTTCGTCTGGCGCGAGTTGCCGAGGAACTGGTAGTTGTACCCGTACGCCGCGTTGCGCTCGTCGGTCCACTCTCTCACGGAGGGGCAGACGAACACGCGGCTGTCGTAGTCCTGGCGCCCCGTGGTGGTGAGGGGCTCGGCGTGGGGCCAGACGCCCACGTACGCACCCATGCGGGCGATCCACGCGGGGCGGAACTTGAGCCCGTTGCCGACCTCGTACCAGTTGGCGGGGTTGGAAGTTCCACCCGGCAGGTTGGGGGGCCGGTGGGGGACCATGACGTCCTGGTTCTCATCGGCGTAGGCGTTCCACCCCATCGAGAGCTGGCGCAGGTTGGAGAGGCAGGCGCTGGTGCGTCCGCTCTCGCGGGCGGCGCCCAGCGCGGGGAGCAGGATGCCGATCAGCACCGCGACGACGGCGATCACCACGAGGAGCTCGATCAGGGTGAACCCGCGCCGGCGCATGCCCCGAGTCTACTGGCCGCCGGCCCGCGGTTCAATGGACTGTCGGGAGCGTCGTTCTCAGGGCTCCTCGAGGGACTCGAGCCAGGCGTTCCGCGCCGCGCGGGTGATGGCACCCACGGCGGCATCGGCGATGGCCTCGCGCTCGATCTTGACCACGGGGAGCACGCCCCAGCTGGAGTTGGTCAGGAAGACCTCGTCGGCGTCGAGCACGTCCCCGATCGAGAGCATCCGCCCAAGAACCTCCAGGCCGCGCTGGCAAGCCCAGTCGCGAACCCAGGCTCGCGTGACACCCGGACGGACGGGGCTGGGCAACGCCACCCCGGCCGGCCCGGCCCCGCCATCCCGGCGCGGGGTCTGCTCCTGGCGCGGTGCGCCCTCCTCCCCGCGCGCAATCGGCGTGAGGAGCCTGCCCCCCTTGACGATGAGGGCGTTGCTGACGCACCCACCGACGAGGTGGTTGGAAACCTGGAAGACCAGGGCCTCACCGGCGCGCCGGGCCGCCGCCTGCTGAAGCTCGCGCAGGCGCCACCAGTAGTTGAGCGTCTTGTGGCCCTCGGTGGGGACGAGCGGGCTCACGCGGGCATCGGCGATGGTGACGCCGACGCCCCGCTCGAACATCTCCTCCGGGTACTCGGTCGCGGGCTGGGCGACGATGAGGAGCGTGGGCCGGAGGCCCGGGGGCCGGCTGCCGGCTTCGGGATCGGCCGGTCCATGGCCCGCGCCGGCGCGCAGGAGCAGGTTGAGGTCCCCGCCCGTGAGGGTCACGCGGACACGGGCGCGGGACAGGCCGGAGCGCTGGATCGTGAGGTGGGCGGCCTCGGCGAGCGGTCCGGCGCGCAGGTCGGCCAGGCCCAGGTCGCGCGCCGATTCGATGAGGCGGGCGAGGTGGTCCTCGAGGTGGTGGGCCCAGACGGTGTCGCCCCGTACGCCGCCGAGGAACGTCTCGAAGAGCCCGACGCCGTGCTGGAGACCGGCATCGAAGGCCGAGACGCGGGCCTCGGCGGGATCGAGGAAGCGGCCGTCGAGGTAGACGGTGGTCATGCCGGGGGGAGCGTACGCGCCGGGGTGGCGAGGGGTCCTCTGGATTGCCGGGCCCGGGCGCGGTACAACGGACGGACCTGTGGAGGGCGTGCCATGGCGATAAACCGGGTCGGGTTGGTGTTGTCCGGGCTTGCGCTCTGGGGCGCGCCGCCGGGCGGCGGGGCGCAACCACCGGGGACACCCGCGCCGAAGGCCGACGGCGCGCCAGCGCCATCGATCGAATGGCACCACAACCTCGACGACGCGATGGCGCTGGCGGCCCGGGAGGGCAAGCCCCTCATCGCCTACTTCACGTTCGACGCCTGCATCTGGTGCAAGAAGCTCGAGCAGGACACGTTCGCGGATCCCCAGGTGATCGCGCGGAGCCGCGACCTTGTGTGGGTCGAGATCAACCGCGACCACGTCGCGCCCGAGGTGATCGGTCCGTTCAACGTCTCCGCCTTTCCATCGCTCATCTTCCTGGGTGACAAGAAGGAGAAGATCTACCGGTTCTCGAGCTACATGCTCCCCGACGCGTTCCTGGCCCGGCTCGATGAGGGCTTCGCCCGGCACGCGCTGTACCGGGCGGGGGAGGAGTGGGACACACCCACGCCGCGGGCCGAGGCGATCTGCGAGGCGCTGGAACTGGGCTCGATCCCGGCGCCGTCGGAGGGCATCCCCAACGGGCTGGCGTGGCTCGACGGGCATCTCTGGCTGGCGCAGAACGCGGAGCAGGGTGAGGGCGTGCGGCTGTTCCGGATCGACGAGGCCGGGCGGATCGAGCGGGAGCACGCGTTCGAGGACCCCATCGCGGACCTGGCCACCGACGGACACTCTCTCTACGCGGCCCCGTACGGGTGGACCATCGGGCAGCCGATCGTCGTGGTGGACCCGGCGACGGGTGGGGTGACGCGGCGGATCGTCACGGAGGCCAACAAGCAGAACACGGGTTGGGACTGCCGTGGCGTCGAATGGGTGGATGGCAGCCTGTGGCTGCTCAAGGGTTCATCGGGCGTCCTCTACCAGGTCGAGCCCGCCGGGGGCGCGATCGTGCGCGAGGTGAAGGTGGGCGCGTCCTGGCTGACCGGGCTGGGGCGCGACGGCGCCCGGTTCGTCATCGGGGGCAAGGAGCGGCTGATCTGGTTCGAGCCCGACGAGGCCGGTGGCGGCCGGATCGTCCGGAGCGTGCCCATGAACTACCCGCTGCGAAGCGTTGAGTGGCACGCGGGCTCGGCGTACCTGATGGAGCAGCCGGTCTTCGACTTCGACAAGAGCAACCAGCGGATCCGGCTCTGGCCGCGGGAGACGGTCGTGCACGTGGTCAAGCTGGCGCCCGAGGCGGGGGTTGTGGGTCGCTGAGGGCGGCCGGGCGTGTCGGGCGGCCGCACTCGGGGCAGGGGGCGTCGCGAGGCAAGCCGCGCAAGTCGTAGGCGCAGCGTTCGCACCGACCCGCGCGCCGGCGGAGCGCGCGTCGCACGAAGCGGATGGCGAAGCCCGGGCCCGCGAGCAGCGCGAGCCAGCCGGCTCCGAACACCAGCGAGTCGGCGAGAAAGCCGGGCCAGAGGATGCGGGTGGGAAGGACCGCGGGCAGGTAGGCCCCGTTCCACGAGATGTCGGCGGGGTCGATCAGGCGCGAGCGGGGGATGACGATGCCGCCGCGAGCCCGCGGCACCCACCCGGGCCCCTCCGGCACCCACGCGTACTCGAACCAGAGCGCCCGCCAGGGACGGCCCAGCGTGTGGACCTTGCGCGTCATCCGGGGCGGATCGAGCTGGTGGGGATGCAGAGGGTCGGGCTCCGGCCAGGGGGCGGCGCCGACGGTCCAGGGGAGCGCGGCCCGCCGCTCGCCCCAGGGCACTCCGGCCTCGGGCGGGGGCTCGCGCCCGGTGCCCTCGGCGGGCGAGTTCACGATCTGGACCTCGTAGATGGTCCGCTCCCGGCTGGGGCGCCGGTGGATGTAGATCTCCCCCCGGCCCTCGGCACGCGCGGGGTCGCGGGCGCGCCGGCCGATCCAGGCAGGCCCGGTCGGGCGGCCAAACTCCAGGGCATCGCGCCAGGCGAGGCCGGTGGTGGTGGCCAGGCCGAGGATGGCGGCCAGGAGGAGGGTGCGTGTCGAGCGCCCGTTCACGCCCCGGGTGTATGGGCGAGGCCGGCTTCGGTCGCGGGGGGCCCGCATACGGGCGGGCCGACGAACGCCGGCGTTAGCGGCCCGACCGCTTCGCCCTGCGAGAAGCAGGCCGGTTGGATCGTGCCGCGGCCGTAGGCCGCCCCGCGATCGCTCGACGCAGGATGGCGGTCGGTGACTCGCCCTGCCTGGCCCATAGGCGACGGCGGATGGTCCGAAATTCCTCGACGGCGCGTTCCGCCGGACTCAAACGGATGACTCGCCGCATGGCTAAGCCTCCACCATCATTGTAAGTGGATCGTGAGCGTTCCCATCGCCTTGCCCCGCCCGACCGCACTCGGGACAGGGTGCCCCATCGGGCAGCCCGCGCAGCGCGTACCCGCAGGCCGCGCACCGTCCGCGCCGTCGCCGGATCGCGCGGCGCACAAGGCCGGGGCCCAGGAGCAAGATGGCCCATCCCGTCGCGAACAAACCCGTGTCTGCCACGAACCCGGGCCACAGCGGGGAATACGGCAATACCACCGGCAGGTGCCGATTGCCCCAGCGCAGCCGCTGGTAGTCAGCCAGCTTCAGGCCGAAGAGCCCGAAGCCTCCCCGCCCGACGGGAACCCAGCCCGGTCCGCGCTCGATCCACTCGTACCGGAACCAGAGGGACCGGAATGGCCACCCGACAGCATGGACCTCTCGCTCCAGCTCCTGACGCCGGAGGTATGGACGCGACGCGTCCACCGTCGGCCAGGGCCCATGGACCGTCCACGGCAAGACGGCGCCGCGATGACCCCAAGGGATTCCGTTTTCCGGTGGCGGGTCGCTCGAGGCAGGGCTCCGGCGCAGGTTGCTGACCCGGACCGTGTAGATGGTCCGAAGGCCCATGGATACTCGCACCAGCCTGACTTGCCCCTCGCCTTCCGCGCGCGACGCATCGCGCTCGCGAGTACCGCTCCACCAGCGCTCGTTCGGCGCGCCGCCGATCACGGCGCCCAGCCACGCCATCGTGACGGTCGATCCCACACCCAGCAGAACAATGACGGCCGGAAGGCGGGCTCGGCGCCATCTCCCGCGAGCCCCCATCACGTCCCCCGCGCCACCATCTCCCCAAACCTCCGACCCTTCCGCCCCTTCCACGCCCCCCGGTGGTACGCGTCGCTCGCCAGCACCGGGAAGAGCGCGGTCAGCTCGCCGAAGACCATCTGCTCGTGCACCATATCCACCTTCCCCCACGAGCACGCCTCGCGCAGCGTGCTCCCCGAGAGCGCCCCGTCGCGGCTGTCGGCCACGGTCAGCTGGATCGCGTACTTGTGCATCGCGATGTTGCCGCGCGCCGCCCCCCCGCGCCGCGCGCCGAGCAGCTCCGCCGCCACGACGATGTCCTGCGCGAAGTTCTTGGGCACGCCCCCGCCGAGCATGAGCAGGCCCGTGTCCCCGCTCGCGAGCTTGATGTCGGTCAGCTCCCGGAGGTCGGCCCCGCTGTCGAAGGCGACGAAGGGCCTCTTCTTCTCGATCGCCTCCACCTGGTGGAGCACGATCCCGAACCCCGCCGAGCAGTCGGAGAACGCCGGGCAGAAGATCGGCACGCGCTTGCGGTGCGCGGCCAGCACGATCGACTCGTTGCGCGGGTGGTGCCTGGCCAGGTACGCCCCCATCGCGTCGATGAGGTGCCGGCTCGAGTACGCCCCCGGCGCGATCGCGTCGAAGACCTTCTTCGTCGTGTCGTCGCACGCCCGCAGCTGCTCCTCGTCGATGTACGTGTCGTAGATCCGGTCGATCATCAGGTTCCGCAGCGTCGGATCATCGACGGGCGGGTTCTCCGGGCTCCCCGGCGCCAGGTAGTGCTTGAACCCCAGCCCCTCGAAGAAGTCCTGGTCCACGATGTTCGCGCCCGTCGATACGATCGCGTCCACCATGTCGTGCTCGACCAGCGTCACGATGGCCTTCTTGAGGCCGGCGCTGATCAGCGACCCCGCCAGCGTCAGGATCACGGCGCACTCGCGGTCGGCCAGCATCATCGAGTAGATGTCCGCGGCCCGCGCCAGCGTGCGCGCCGAGTACGCCATCGACCGGTAGGCCTCCACGATCGGGCGCGCATCGAACGCCGTGATGTCGATGTGCTCGATCGGGCGCGAGAGCAGCTCCTCCCGCGTCCATCCCCTGGCCCCGCCCCCGGCCTCGCCGGCCGGCCTGGGCGGGGTCTTGCCCGCGTTGGCCTTCGGGCCGCTCTTGATCGCCGGCGCACCGGGCGCCTTCATCGTCTTGACCGCGTTCGCCATGGTCCACCTCTCAACCAGCCTGGCCCCCCGGGCTGGTGCTCTCTCGCACCGGTCTCCGGACCGGTGAACCGCGCGGGGGTGTCGCGCGGACCGAGAACGATACGCATCCACCCGATGGCGGAGAGCGCAGCTGGTAGAGTACCGCCGTGAAGAAGCGATGGCCCTTCCGCGAGCCCAGGAACCTCGCGGTCATCACGGTGTGGCGCGTGCTGCGCAAGCAGGACCCGATCCTCTCCGTGTTCCATGACGCCGGGGATGGCGGCTGGCAGTTCCTCAACACCGTCGGCGGCTAGGCGCCGGATCCCGACGATGCGGCGATCGTCTCCCTGGAGACCATCGTCCGGCTCGACCCATCCGTCGCCCAGCTCGCAGACCTGCCCGAGGGCTGGAGCGCATGGCGTAGATCGCGACACGGCAGGTGGACGCGGGAGGCCGATACAGACGGGTCCAGCCCATGATCGCGCATCGGAGATTCACCATGATCCGCATGTCCGTCGCGGGCCTGCTGACCGTCGCGTCCACTACGCTCGCCCAGCCAACCGACTCCCTCCCCCGCCCCACGCCCCAGCAACTGGCCTGGCACGAGCTCGAGCTAGGCACCTTCATCCACCTCGCCCCCCAGACCTGGCAGGACTCCGAATCGGACACCATGGCCACGCCCCTCTCCGCCCTCAACCCCGAGCGGCTCGACGCCGAGCAGTGGGTCCGCGTCGCCGAGTCCATGGGCGCCAAGTACCTCGTCTTCGTCGCCAAGCACGAGGGCGGCTTCTGCTGGTGGCCCACGGAGACGACGGACTACTCCGTCCGCTCCATTCCCTGGCGGGGCGGGCGGGGCGACGTCATGCGCGAACTCTCAGACGCCGGCCGCCTCCCGGGATTGTTGGGGGGGGTTTCCCTCGCGCCGCGCCACCGCTGGCAGGGCTGGGGCGGGGGGGGGCGCGCCGCCGATCCCGCCAAGCAGGCCGCGTACGAGTCCATGTTCCGCACCCAGCTCACCGAGCTTCTGACCTGGTACGGGCCCATCATGGAGGTCTGGTTCGACGGGTCCCTCGTCTTCGATGTCGGCGACATCCTCGCGGCCCACGCGCCCGACGCCGTCGTCTTCCAGGGGCCCCAGGCCTCCATCCGCTGGGTCGGTAACGAGGATGGCATCGCCCCCTACCCCGCGTGGAACGCCGTCCGCTTCGGCGCCAAGCCCTGGGGCCACTACACCGCCGCTGAGGGCGACCCGGACGGCGACCGCTGGCTCCCCAACGAGTGCGACGCTCGCATCCGCTCCACCTGGTTCTGGCGCACGGACAACGCATCGAGCCTCAAGAGTGTCGCCCAGCTCATGGACATGTACGAGCGCTCCGTCGGGCACGGCGGCGTGCTCCTCCTCAACCACACGCCCGACCGCACCGGCCTCATCCCCGAGGCCGATGCCCGGCGCGCCGCGGAGTTCGGGGCCGAGATTGAGCGGACCTACGGGCGCACGGTCGCCCGGATGGCCGGGGGAGGGACCGAGCTGGAACTCGCGCTGCCCGAGCCGGTGACCATCGACCGGATTGTGACCATGGAGGACATCCGCGCCGGCGAGCGGGTGCGCCGCTACGCCATCGAGGGCCAGGCCGAGGGCGTCTGGCGCGAGCTGGCCTCGGGCACGGCGATCGGGCATATGAGAATCGACCGGTTCGAGCCCGTGTCGGTCGCGGCGGTCCGCCTCCGCGTCATCGAGTCGGTCGGCGAGCCCGTGATCCGCCGGTTCTCGCTCCACCAGGGGCGCGGGGCCGAGGGGGCCCTGCTGGGTGGCACGCCCAGCGCAGTCGGGCGTGCCGGGAACCCGCCGCCCATCCGCCCGCACCCCGACCTCCCCGGCTACGCGCTCGCCTGGCACGACGAGTTTGATGGCCCCAACCTCGACTCCACCAGGTGGTCCCACTACGCCCCTGGCCCCCGGCGCGATGCCGTCAACACACCCGAGGCGGTCACCCTCGATGGGATGGGCCACCTGGTCATCACCACCTCGCGTCACGAGGTGCCCGATCCCGACTCGCCCGGGCGGACCCGGCCCGAGATCCGGACCGGCATGATCTCCACGCGCGGGCTCTACGAGACGACCCACGGCTACTTCGAGTGCCGCATGAAGCTCCAGCGCGAGGTCGGCCACTGGTCCGCCTTCTGGATCAACACCCCGACGATGGGCAACCCGGTGGGGGACCCCGCCGCCGCCGGCGTCGAGATCGACGTCATCGAGTACCTTCGCAATGGCAGCTACCCGGACAAGGCGCAGCACACGATCCACTGGGACCACAAGACGCCGCGGTACCAGCGCGACTTCGCGGCCCCGGTCGTTCCCGACATCGGCGAGGGCTTCCACACCTTCGGGTGCGAGTGGACGCCGGAGCACCTGGCGTTCTTCGTGGATGGTCGCGAGACGTGGCGCACGAGCGCGGCCATCCCGAGTCGCGACCAGCACCTGATCCTGAGCCTGGAGGTCGGCAAGTGGGCCGACGACATCGCCGGGGCGAGCCTGCCCGACTCCATCGAGGTCGACTACGTGCGCGTGTTCAAGAGGCCCTGACGGGGCGCCGCGCCCCGGTGGGCGTCAGGCGGCGGCTCGCGGCGTGAAGGCCTTGACGCAGTTGCCGCCGCTCCCGCTGGCCGCGTCCATCGCGCGGGCCGACGCGGTCATGAGCTGCTGGACCTTGCCGAAGAGCGAGGCCGTGGCGGGCTCGACCGTGGCCAGGCCGATGCTGGAGGTCACCCGGAGCGTCGCGTCGGCGCCGCCCGCCGGGAGGCGCCAGCGCTCGCCGGCCTGTTCCAGGCGGGCGCGGAACTCCGCGGCGTGGCGCACGGCCTCCGGGCGGGCCACGCCATCGAGCAGCACGGCGAAGGTAGCGTTCTCCCAGCGGCAGATCGAGCCGCTGAGGGGCTCGAAATGCTCGCCCAGCAGCAGGGCCGTCTCGACCAGGATCGCGTCGGCGGCCTCCGTGCCGAGGCGCGCCGCGAGATCGTCGAACGCGTCCAGGCGGACGTGCAGGAGCGACGCGGGGAGCCCGCCCCCGCGCGACCGCTCGAAGGCCTTCTCGGCCCGGGCCATGAGCTCGCGGCGCCCGAGCACGCCCGTGAGCGCATCGACCTCGTCGCCGTCGCTGACCAGGCCGGCCAGCGAGAAGCCGTGGTTGGCCTCGCCCTCGCCGGGGGAGACCATCCCGGCCAGCTTGGCCTGGGCCTCGTCGAGGATCGCGTCGGCGTCGGCATAGCCGCCGACATCGAGCCGGAACAGCGAGGACACCTCTCGGGCGCCCGAGCCGATGCGCCGGAGGATGTCGTCCGCGTCCGTCGCGATCACGCCGAACCAGCTCTGGGCGCGCGACTGGAACGTCCGCAGGGCCGCCGTGGGGTCGGCGTCGGTCAGGATGTCGTGCGCGAGGTTGCCCAGGGCCACGCACCGCACGAGGTCCGCGTGCTCGGGCGGGGCGGCGGTCGGACGCTCGTGGTACTTGACCGACATGATCAGCTCGTCGGCGAGCTTCCAGCGCTGACAGAGCATCGCGCCCACGTCCGCGTGCTGAAGCTCGAAGGCCTCGAGCTCGGCGCGGGCCAGGCGCCGATGGTCGCCCCCGGCGTTGAGCATGACCACCAGGTACTCGCGCTCCAGGGCGCGGTACATGGCCATGACGCCGACATCCTGCAGAAGTCCCCCCAGGAAGGCCTCGTCCTCGAAGGTCCGTCCCAGGGCCTTGGCGACGCACTTGGCGCCCACCGCCGTGAACAGGCCCCGACGCCAGTACCCGATGTAGTCGAACGGGTCGCCCTCGTCACCCTCGTTGCCCAGGCTGGTCACCAGCGAGAAGCCCAGCGCCAGGCTCTTGACCGTCGACAGGCCGAGCATCACCAGCGCCTGGTTGATCGTCGAGCAGCGCCGGCGCAGGCCGTAGAAGCTGGAGTTGACCGTGCGCAGGATCTTGGCCGCCAGGGCCTGGTCGTTCTGGATGACGGCCGCGAGCTCGTGCAGGCGCACCTCGCGGCACTGCGTCAGCTCGATCACCCGCACGGCCACCGCGGGGAGCGATGGGAGCGACGGGCACCGCAGGATCCGTTCCAGCATCTCCGCGTTCATGCGCGCGCACCACTCTGGGTTGGGAAACTCATGCGAGGGTCCGAGAACGGCGCTCGTGCGGGCCGCCGCCGGCTGCTCGGGGCAACCATCGACCGGACCGGCGCCGCGCATGAGGGGGCGGCGGAGCGACTACCCACCCGATCGGGGGTGTCCGGCGCCCGACCCCCGGGCCGGGCCGAACAGGGCCCGGGCGGAGGGCAGGTCCCCGGCCAGATGGTGGCGCAGATAGGCATCGAGCAGGCGCGCGGCGCGTTCCAGATCCGCGGCGGCCGGTTCGGCGACCGGTTCGGCCGTGGGCTCGCCGAGCGGCTCCGGGTCCGACGCCACACGGCGCAGGGCCTCGACGGTGGCCGCCCTCGTTCGCCAGACGGGGCCCCCGGTTCCGGCGCCGTCTCCGGGGTCGCGCGTCAGTCCCCCGCGCGCGGGGTCAAAGCCGTGGTAGCGGGTTCCGGGCGCGGCCTCGGACCCGGTCGCGACATCCCGTGCCAGCTCGGGGCGCAGGCCCGCCTCGCTGGCCGCCGCCCACTGGAACCGCACCACCACGGACCACGGCCTGCTCGCGCGCTCGCCCGACGCCGGCGCCGAGAGGCTGCGCAGCCCCCGGACGAGGGCGTCGAACAGGCGGGGGTGGGGGTCGCCCTCCACGACGATGCGCTGGCCCACGTCGGCCATGTACAGGCCCGCGTAGAAGGCCCCGATCGACCGGCGGACCGCGGCGAAGGTCTCCTCGAGGTCCCACCACGTCAGCGTGCCGAGGGTTCCCGCGGGCTTGAGGACCACGCCGACCTCCCCGCGGGTCAGGGCCTCCAGCCCGCCGCTGAAGCGAGCGCCCTCCCGCCGAGACCCCTTGGCCAGCGCCCGGATCAGGCCGGTCTCCCGGCCCATCAGCACAACCGTCTGGCTGGTCTCCGACCAGTCCCACGTCCGGAGGCAGACGGCCTGGTCGATCGTCGTGGGCACGGTGAAGAGGGTAAGGGCGCGCCCGATCGCCGGGGGCTAATCTTGGGCATGCACTTCGATCTGGTGGACCGCGTGGTGGACCTCGGCCCGGGGCGGATCGTGACCGTGAAGCTCGTGTCGGCCGGCGAGGAGTACCTGCGCGACCACTTCCCCGAGTTCCCGGTTCTGCCCGGGGTCCTGATGCTCGAGGCCATGGTGCAGGCGGCGCGTCGGCTGGTCGAGTCGGAAGCGGGTTGGGACGCGTCCGCGCCGCCCCGGGTCCTGGGCCGGGTGCGGGCGCTCAAGTACGGGCGGTTCGTCAGGCCGGGGGACACGCTCCGGGTGACGGTCGAGCGCGTCGGGGATGGGGGGGCCGGCGAGCGGTGCGAGGACGTCCGCGAGTTCAAGGGAGTCGGCGAGGTGATCGAGCCCGATGCCATCCCCGGGGCCGAGCTCCCGACCGCCGTTTCGGGGCGATTCACGCTCCGTCCCGCGCGTCCGTCCAACGCGGGCGGGTAGGCGTCGAGCCGCGCCCGCGCTACCATCCGCGCTCGCGGATCGACCCATGGACGGGGGGCTGAGGGGTGCTGGCCGATATGACACGTGACGAGATACTCGCCAAGGTCCGGACCGTGCTGGTCGATGCGCTGGCCGTCGATGAGGAGGAGGTCACGCCGGACGCCGTGCTGACCCGGGACCTCGGGGCGGAGTCCATCGACTTCCTCGACATCGTGTTCAAGCTCGAGCAGGCGTTCGGGTTCAAGGTGGCGCAGGGCGAGCTCTTCCCCGACAACGTGCAGCAGGACCCGCAGTTCGTGCAGGGCGGGCGCGTGACCCCCAAGGGACTGACGCTGCTCAAGGAGCGCCTCCCCCACGCGGACTTCACGAAGCTCGAACGCGACCCGCAGGTCGGGCTCGTGCCCGAGATCTTCACGGTCAACGCCATCGTCCGGTTCGTCCAGCGCAAGCTGGAGGCGGTGGGGGCGGGCCGGGCCTAGCCCGCGCCTCCCGGGAGCGGCGCCATGCGGTGGCTCTGGGTTGATCGGGTGCTCGAGCTCGAGCCGGGGCGCCGGATCGTCGGCGTCAAGGTCGTCGGCTACGCCGAGGATCACCTGCACGCCCACTTCGCGGCCACGCCCCGGCGCCTGGCGCTCCCGCTCATGCCGGCGAGCCTCGTGATCGAGGGGATGGCTCAGACCGCCGGCGTGCTGGTGTGCAACGCCGAGGACTACTCGCAGAACGTGATCCTCGCCAAGATCGCGCTGGCGGAGCTGACGCGCGACGCCATGCCCGGCGACACCCTGCGCTACACGGCCACCATGGAGCGTTTCGACCCGCAGGGGGCGTCGACGGCCGGGGTGGTGGACCTGCTCCCGCCCGTCCGGGGCAACGCGGTCCCCGGCTCGGAGGCGTGGGAGCGCATCGGCCGGGTCGACCTGATCTTCAGCCACCTGGACCGGCGCTCGGGCCTCTCCGTGAGCGAGCCGGATGCGCCGAACTACAACTTCGTCTTCGGCGAGTCGTTCCGATCGCTGCTGCGCATCAGCGGCCTGCCCGCCCCGCCCGAGCCCGAGGCGGCGCCCGTCAGGGCCCGTGCGGGCTCGCGGGCGTGAACGCGAACCAGGCCAGCTGCACGAGGCCGACGAGGATCGGGAGCGGCGCCAGCGCGAGGATCGTCCAGATCAGGCGCGCCCCGACCCGCGGGTTGACCCGGCCCGCGCCCTCGCACGCCAGGATGACGACCACCACCGTGAGGAACTTGAGCCCGATGGCGCCCCACAGGCCGTAGCGCCCGATGACCCAGTCGGCGATGGTGTTGACCTCGCGCCCGCCGAAATCGGCGAAGTGGTAGAGGATCGCGTGGGTCATGATGATGTCGAGGGCCGAGAGAAGCACGAACCAGACGTACCGGTTCGGGTAGAGAACATGGCCGCGCGTGCGTGGGTCGGGGGGGTGGTGGGGCCGTTCGGGCTTGATGGGGCGACTCCAGACGAGGAAAGGGCGTGCCCGCGGGCGCACGGGCGCCGGCGGTCGGAGTCTACCGACCCGTCGGCCGGCGCGGGCGGGCGCGCCCCTGCGCGTCAGTACGGGCCTTGGGCGAAGAGCGTCTGGAAGGCGATGAAGTCGTTGATGTTGAGCTGCCCGTCGCCGTTCAGGTCCGCCAGGGGTGAGCCGAGGGCGAAGAGGGTCTGGAACTGGATGAAGTCGTTGATGGAGAGGGCGCCGTCGTTGTTGGTGTCCGCAACGGTGGTGAAGAGGATGCGCAGGCCCGTCGGCTCGTACAGGCGGACGGTCTTGCCGCGCGCCGGGAGGCCGGGGCTGGTGAAGGTCGTGAACGTGCCGGTGACGCCGGTCGACGACACGGCGTTCACGCTCGTGAAGCACGGGGGCGTGTAGCCGGCGGCAAACGTGATGTGCAACGCGCCCGCCAGCGTGGCGGAGCCGCCCGCGGCGACGTGCCCGGCCGCGCCGGCGCCGAACCGGAGCCGGAGCGTGCCGTTCGTGGCCTGCGTGTAGGCGCCGGCGACCGTGAGCGTGCGCTCCCCGAGGTTGAGCGTGCCGGAGTTGGTCACCGACGCCGCGGAGGCGTCGGCGTTCACGAGCGCGGTCGCCCCGGAGGCGATCGCGAGCGCCCCGGCGGCAAACGGCCCGTTGATGGTCGTGGTGCCGCCGTTGACCGAAACGGGGCCGGTCAGGCTGACGGGGCCGCCGAGCGTCGCGGTCCCGCCGGTGGTGAGCGCTCCAGCGCCCGTCACGCTCGCCGCGGCCTGCAGGGTCTGCGTGTTCGCCAGGCTCAGGGTCCCACCGGGCGCGATGGTGAAGGGCCCCGCGCGGGTGCCGGCACCGGTCAGGGCGAGGGTTCCCCCCTCGACCTGGACCTGGCCGGTGGTGTTGAACGGCGCCGAAACCGTCGTCGTCCCGCTGCCCGTCCTGACGAACGTGCCGGAGTTGTTGAACGCGTTCGTGCCGCTTCCGGCCGAGAGATTCGCCGCGGCCGCGGCCGTGAACATCGCGCCGGCGAGGTTGTTGAAGGTGCCGCTGGACAGGAACAGGACCCCGGAGGTCCATGTGGTTGTCCCCGCCTGATCGAGGCGGCGGGACAGGGTCCGGCCCGCGGCGCCATCCATCGTGAGGGTCGCCCCGGGGGCGACCGAGGTGATGCCCGTGCCGGACATGATGCCGGTCTGCCACTCGAGCGAGCCGGTGACGGTGATCGCGCCGCTCCCGTTCAGCGTGCCGCCGACGATCAGCATCGAGTCCACGGTTGTGGGCCCGTTGAAGGTGAGCGTCAGGGGGCTGATGTCGATGTCCAGGCCGCCGAGCGTCAGGACCCCGCTGAAGGTGGTACTCCCGGAGAAGCCGTCGTCGAGGAACAGCGTGCCGCCCACGGTGACGGGGCCGCTGTACGTCGAGGTGCCCGCCAGGACGACGCTCAGGTCGCCGGCGATGTCGATGGTGCCGGCGATGTTGCTCGACCCCGAGAGCGAGGCGCTCCCATCGCCGGTGATCGACCCCGAGGGGGCCAGGTCGTGCCGGCTGGAGAAGGTCATGAGGGCGCCGCCGGCGAGCACGAACGATCCGGTGTGGACCGGCGCAACCGGGAAGTCCCCTCCGATGATCATCGGCGAGCCATCCGCACGGATGGTTCCCGAGTTCACAGTCTTCGCGCTGATGACCATCTCCAGCGCGGGCGGGAGCAGATCGACCAGCCCCGCGTTGTTCAGCGTCATGCCGGTGCCCGTGAACGCGGTCGTCGAGCCCACCCGCGCCGTGCCGACGAACTCGGGCGCCGTGCGGATCACACCGGTCGCCGCCACGTGCAGCGGCGCCCCGGCCCCGCCGTAGAGCATCTCCACCCGCCGGTCGCCGGGGCCCGTCCCGGCGAACACGATCTCGCCCGTCAGCGTGTGGCCGGAGCTGAACCCCACGGCGCTCCCATCGGCGGCCAGCGAAAGACGGGGGAAGGTGGTCGAGCCTTCGAGGCGGAGGCGCGCATCGGCCAGCCCGAGCGTCCAATCGCTGAGCACGCCCACGTTCATCAGGCGGTTGTTGCCGTTCGTGCTGATCTCCAGCGTGCGCCCGTCGGCGAACGCCAGCGTTCCGCCCGTGATGGTGCCGCCCAGCAGGACCCACGAGCCGATCGCGGCGTTGAGCGTGAGCGTCGCGCCGGTGTTCGTGAGCGTGCCGCGCAGGTTCACCACGCCGCCGGCCCGGTTGATCGTGCCGAGCCCCGCGGTGGTGAACGTGCCGTTCAGCTCCAGCGTCGTGTTGCTCACGGCGATCGTGCCGCTGCTCGACCAACTCGCCGGCCGGAGGTCGAGCACGCCCCCGGCGCTCTCGATGGTCCCGCCGTTGGTGAGCGAGGCGCCCGTCAGGGTCAGCGTCCGTCCCGGCGTGTCGCACCGGATCAGCCCCTGGTTGATGAGGGTGTTGCCTTCCTGGTTGTAGTAGTTGCCGATGACGAGTCCGCCACCCAGGTCCGGGGTGGTGGTGATCGAACCGGTGCCGGTGATCAGCAGCGTGGCGGTGAGGGGCGTAGCCAGGACATAGCGCGACCCGCCCGCCGGTCCCTCCACGGTGATGCTCGACGTCACCGCCTGGCCCGGGCCGAGGTAGAGCGAGCTGTTCTCGCCCGACAGACGCGCCCCCTGGTAGGTGGTGCCGTTGGTCACCTCCACGTGCGCGCCGTACAGGTCCAGCAGCAGCGGCGCGTTGTACGTCACGCCGTTGAGCACGTTCGGGTTGCCCTGCCCGAGGATCAGCGACTGGCCGTCCGCGAACGCGACGGCTCCACCGTTGATGACGCCATCGTCGAAGAGCCAGGAGCCCGTTGCCGCGTTCAGCACGAGCGTGCCGCCGGCGTTGTTCAGCGTGCCCGCCAGCGTCACCGTCCCGCCGACGCGGTGGATCGTCCCGATCCCCGCGCGTGTGAACGTGCCGCCGAGCTCGAGGTCCGCGTCCGTGACGTTGATGACCCCGTTGTTGGTCCAGCCGCCCTGCAGGCGCAGCGCCGCATCGGTCGCGTCGATCGTCGCCTGGTTGTTGATCGTCGCGGCCACCAGCGTCAGGTTGCTCCCCGGCTCCGCGATGATCTGGCCCTGGTTGATCAGCGTCATGCTCCCGCCCCAGTCCCCCCACAGGCCGATGAGCGAGGTGGCGCCGGAGCTGACGCGGATCGTCGCGCCCGGCGCGACGGTGAACGTGCCGTTGAAGCCCGCCATGCCGATGGGCGCGTACCAGGGGGCCTCCACGATGATGTTGGTCGTCAGCACGTAGCCGGCGCTGAACCCCACCGCGTGCCCCGCGGCCCCCGGCCCGCGCAGGCGCAGATTCGGGAACGTCGTCGATCCCCAGATCTGCAGCCGGCCCGCCACCGAAAGATCCGTGAGCGACTTGAAGTTCAGGAGCCGGTTGTACGAGTGCGTGCCCGCCACGAACGCGCCGCCCGCAAAGTCCCACGTGCCGCCCGAGAGCGTCGCGCCGTTGAGCGTCAGCGTGCCGTTGATGTCCGCCGTGGCCCCCGCGCCCAGCGTGAGCGTCCCGCCGGTGAACGTGATCGCCTCGTCGCACACGAGGCCGGCGATCGTCGCCGTGCCGTTGAACGTGATCGCCGGGTTGGCCGGCACCGAGAGCACCGCCGTGTCGGCCGCCCCGGGGAGCACATCTCCCTGCCAGTTGACCGCCTCAAACCAGTTCGTTCCCAATCCCGTCGGGCCACCATCCCAGAAGACCGTGGCCAGCAGGTGGCGCGGCTCAAGCGGTTCCATGACCGATCGCAGGCTCGGCCAACCGTCGGAACGCGGGTTCCTCGAGCCACTCTCAAACCCGGGCCTGTGCGCCATTCCTCGACCTCCGTCGGCGGCGAGGCATTGGCTCGCCGTTCGCGGCCCAATCTACCACTTGGGTCGTCATCCTCCAAGGGGTCGGCGTCCTCGGTTCCGGGCCGTTGGGCTTATTCGGACGGACGGGTCAGAGCCCCCCGGGCCGCCCGGCTCATCGTGGCGCGGGGGGCCGGCTGGCCGGTCCAGGCCTCGAACTGCCGGGCCGCCTGCTCGAGGAAGATCGCCAGCCCATCCACGACCGTGAAGCCGCCCTCCAGGGCCCAGCGGACCATCGGCGTCACGATGGGGTTGTAGACCGTGTCGACGATCACGGTCTCGCGCGGGTCGAGGGCCCGCGCCACCGGCGTCGGGATTACGGATGCATCGGGGTGGTGCCCGCCGGCCATGCCGACCGGTGTGCAGTTGACCACCGCCTCGCCGCGCCAGGCCGCGAGCTGATCCAGCCCCGCGCCTCGCACGGGAGTTCCCCCGCTTGCCTCGCGCCCGGCCAAGTCCGTGGCCAGCGCCGCGGCCCGCTCGGCGTTCCGGTTGAACACCGACACCTCAGCGCCAAGGCGGGACAGCGCGTAGGCCGCGGCCCGTCCCACGCCCCCAGCCCCGAGGATGGCGATGCGCTTGCCCGCCAGGCCCGCCGCGCCGCCGACGACGGGGGCCACGCACGCCGCCAGCGCCGGGGCGTCGGTGCTGAGGATGCGGACGCGCTCGACACGCCCCCCTCCTCCCCGTTCGACGACCACGGTGTTGGCGGCGCCGATCCGCCCCGCCTCCTCGTCGATCGTCCACCCACGCTCGCGCGCCAGGCGCACCAGGCCCTCCTTGTGCGGGATGGTCACGCTCAGGCCCGCCACGTCGAGCCCCGGATGCTCGATCAGTTCCAGCAGCGTCGCCTTGAGGCTCACGTACGCGTCCTCAAGGTCGGACCCGCTGTGGTCCATGCGCGGCTCGCGCTCGGCCTCCTCCGTCGCCGCCCGGGCGCCGGGAACGGGCAGGGGGATGTACACGCCATCGTGCTCGGTCGCCCCGAACGCCGCGTTGTGCACGCGCGGCGAGATCGAGTGGCCCACCGGCCAGCCCACCACGCCGTACACCCGTGTCGCCGGACCGATGGACCGGAAGCGGTACAGCTCGAGCAGATCGCGCACCGTGGGCTGGCCCGGCGCGGTCGCGCTCTGCGGGCGCAGGCTCGCGAAGGTGAGGAACCCGCCGAACTTGGGCGCCAGCACGCGCGAGAGCAGCCCGAACTCGCCCATGGCCAGGGCGATGGTGGGGCGGTCGCGCTGCCCAAGCAGATCGAGAATCTCGAGGTTGTCGCGGATGGAGCGGGCGCGGAACGCGACCTTCAGGACCGCCGCGGCCGGCTCCCGGCGCATCGCCGCCACGCGCCGGGAGAGATCCGCCGGGCGGCCCTTGAAGTCATGGAGCGAGACGATCAGGCTGGTCTGCAGGTCGCGGATCTGCTCGGGGTGAGCCACGGCCAGGCGCACCTTCTGGCGGAGGTTGGCAGACCGTTCGAGCGCGGCCAGCTCGATGTCGATGTACCGGGGCGGGTGCTCGCCCGGCCCGAAGGCCGTGCCGAGCCGCTCGAAGAGGGCGATCCGCGCCGCCTCCGGGCCGTCGTAGGCGCCCCCCTCCGAGGTCGGGCGGCAGGTGACGATGCACGCAAGGGGGGACCGCGCCACGAGACGCACGATCGCGTCGATCTCGCCCCGGGCCCCCGCGCCACGCTCGGAGTCGCTCGCGCCGGACTCGACCCCCGAGAAGAACTCATCGATCCGAAACTCGACCAGCTCGGCGCCGGCGGCCCTGGCCGCGTCCGCATCCGCCAGGGCGGAGGCCTCATCGTGCACCGTGATGGGGATGCAGACGAGTGTGGACACAGCCAAGCGTACCCGACGGGCTCCGGGCTGTCGCCCGGCCGGTATGCGCCAGGCCATGGGGTCGGGGCAAAGGACCCCGGAAATGCACCACGCCCGCGTGAGTGATCGGGCGGGCTGTCGCTCTCATTCCCGTTAGGGCACGCCGCCGCGGGTTGCCGGCCCATCCCTCCGGCCCGGCCCGGGGGGCGGCGGCCGCCGGCCGATCGACCGTTCCCGCAGGGGGGAAGGACAGGCGAGGGAGGAAGGCCCCCGTCCGGCGCGACCGGCGGGGGTTTTTCTTGTGTGCGCGGGACACGGCGCGTGCCCGCGGGAGGTGCAGACCCTCTGGGGGCCGGAAACGCCGAGCCGAAGAGCCACACGCTCGGTGGCGACACGGGGAAGCTGAAGGCCCAGCCGCGCGCCATGTACACGATGCGCAGGCCACGCGTCCGCCGGCGCGAGCCAGGACGGCGGAGGTACACAACCGGGCTGACATGAGATGCCCGGGCCACTTCCGCGGGCCCTCGCTTGGAATCCTCACCCGCGCGCCGGCCGTATCGAGTGCTGGAAGGAACCGGCCCGCCGGCGCTGCGCGCGGGAGAGCGCGCGTCCGGGCCTCGCCTCCTTCGTGCCCCCCTGGGGGCGGTGTCGTGCGGATACGGCCGCGAGATGGGTCGGTTCATGCGGCGCCTGCCCGAGGCCGGTATGTTTGTGCAAATCGCGACAAATCAAGCCAGATTCGTTTTTTTTTTTGGGTCGATGGCGGTTTTTCGACAAAGTCGTGATATGGTCTACGCGGAGGGCCGCCGTGCTTTCCCGAGCGTCGATCGCCGGTTCTCTCGCCGCCCCGCTCCTGCTCGCCGGTGTGGCCGGTGCGCAGACGCCGGGCTTCTGGCAGTTGGGCTTGCCGCCGGGCGGCACGTCGGGCGTCGCGTCCGCACTCTCGCAGGACGGGTCGATCGCGGCGGGGACCAGCGGGATCCCCGGGAGTCCGTACGGCCTGACGCCTGGTTTTACCTGGGACCGGCTGGGCGGGCGCGTGGACTTCGGCCTGGGGCCGGGAATGCCAGCGATGAGTATTCCCTACGGCATGAGCTCCAACGGCACCGTGCTCGCCGGCGAGATGCAGGCGCAGGGGGGCTCCCCGAATGAGCGGGCCTTCCGCCGCGTCGGCAACGGTCCGCTAGTGGACCTCGGCCTGCTTCCCGGTGAGCAGCGCGCCCACGCCACGGGCATCAGCGGCGATGGCGGCATCGTCGTGGGCTGGAATGAGCACACGGTGGGGTCCTACACGTTCGCCTACGGCCAGGCCTACCGGTGGACCGAGTCCGGCGGCATGCAGGGCCTGGGCTACCTGCGCCCCAACAGCAGCTTCAGCGTCGCGTACGGAATCAGCCGCGACGGCTCGACCATCGTGGGGTTCAACCAGGCCGACGGGCCCTTCAGCGACTTCGAGGCCTTCCGCTGGCGGGCCGGCGAAGGGATGGTTCAACTGCCCACACCGCCGGGCGCCCAGAATGAGGCCATCGCCTACGCGGTAAACGCCGACGGCTCCGTCGCCGTCGGCCAGGGCGATGTGGGCGTCGGTCCCAACCACGCGATTCGCTGGGTCGGAACCGTATCCCAGGATCTGGGCACGATCCCGGGCGGGTATACCAACAGCTACGCGTACGCGGTGGACGACAGCGGCTTGATCGTCGGCGGCGTGAGCACCGGCCCGGGCGGCCTGCGGGCTGCGGCCATCTGGACGCCTGCGACCCAGATGATCCGCCTCACCGACTACCTCGCCCTCCACGGCGTGGCCGTCCCAGCCGACTTCAACCCACTGTACGTCTACGCCATCTCCGGGGATGGCCTTACTTTCGCAGGCTCGGGGCGCAACCTGAGTGCCAACGTCTTTGAAGGTTTTGTCGCCACCATTCCATCGCCCGGAACGGCGGTGGTCCTCCTGGCGCCGGCATTCAGTCGCCGACGTCGGCGCGGTTAGGGTCGGCCGCGGGCAAGCTCGATTTGTACCAACGCCACGCCTCGGCGTCCCCGCGTGAGGGACGCCATGAGAAAGGAGTTCGTATGCGCATCGTGACCGCAAGTCTAGCCGCCGTTGCCGGCCTGGTCGCCGTGGCCACCGGCGATCCACCGGAGCCGACACCGTACTTCTTCCTCTGGGCCGCCCCAGAAGCGGGTGGCTACGCTGGCATGACCGACTTCGCTTCGCAGATCGTGCGGGTCAACATCGCGTTGGCGGCGAACGACACGCCCGAAGAGGCGGCCGCCGCCGTGGCAGCCGCTGCCCACGACCAGATCGAAGCCGGGGTCACCGATCCGGACCACATCTGCATCCTGCTCCAGAACTTTGGCACGAAGGACTCGCTCGGGAAGCCGACCTGCTTCTGGCACAGCGACGATGATCTCGAGGAGCCACTCAGCCAGTTCACGAACTGGGAAAACAGTGACTTCCGATACATGCAGCCCTGGATGAACAACGCCCGTCCGATCGTGAAGGAATGGATGGAGGATTTCGTCACCGCGCTGGCCTACGAGATCAGCCAGGACCCCACACTAGAAGCGCCCGCAAGGTTCCACTACGACACGGAGGCATACATAAGTGGTTGCTGCGTCTTGGGTTACACGAAGGCCCTCGAAGCGGCCGCCCAGGATGACCGCTGGGACGAGGAACCGCTCCCCGGCACCGTCGATGTGACCATGGCGAGCCTCTACAGCGAGGCTCGTGGGGCGTACGGGTGGGGGAACGGGACGACGACTCCCATCCTGGATCTTCTGCAGGAGGAGGAGGCCCCCAACTCTGACGCTAACCGACCGCTCTTCATCTGGTACTACGCCATCTGCCAGGCGGCCCTTGACCAAGTCATGCTCGAGTGTGCCTACTCGGTGATCAAGGACGAGTGGCCCAGCTGCAAGGTCAGCAACTACTACCACTGCAACACCGATGGCGGGTTGGACAACTTCGGGTGGCACAGCACGCGGGATCATGAGTCCTCAGGGCAGTCGGATCGGGTGGCTCGGCGCACATCCGTCCGCGCGGGGGCGGAGATGTACGGGGAGGGCGCCAAGCTCCTGTGGAACGATATCGAAGTCGAGGACCCGGAGTACCGCAGCCTCTGGCAGACCCACACGGGCGTCGCGTCGGGCGACTTCTCCTCCCCGGTCCTCTATCCGTATCACCCGAACCACCGCTCTCTCGTGGTCACGGGCCAGGGCACGCCGCTGGATCGGTACAACTACTACCTCAGGGACCAGATTACCGAGACCTGGCCCGTCGCGACGGATTCGTGGGTCATGCTGGACTATGCGCGGCGGTGGGTGGAGGCCATCCTCAACACGCCGGACGGGCACGGCTACGCCGAGATCATGCCCTGGCTCTGGATGCCCGATGAAACCCGCCCGCTAGGGCAGAACTCCTCCTATCCGCCGAGCACGTTCGAAGGCCTGGCGGACCTCCGCCAGGTCCTGGCCATGCTGCGCGCCAAGCGCACCACCGAGGCGATGCTCTGGTGGAACCACACCGTCCAGTACCCGGAATGGACGACGATCCTGGAAGTCATGGAACTGGTCTACACGCCGCAGCTGGACTGGGCCCACGTGCTCGAAGGCACTGGGCCCGACCCGGTGGACCCCGACATCCTCCGCTACACCCTGCGCGCGACCTCGCTCGAGGATGAGGTGGTGGAAGTCGAATCCGTCGAGGTGGGCAACTACGAGCAGGTGGCGCTCTGGGTCAAGTTCAATTACCTGGACGACTGGGAGAACCGCCAGCCGCCGATCCTGAACCTGGAGTGCTCTGTCAGCCCCGATGAGGGCGATGCGAACGGCGTGCGCGGCTTTATCTACCTCGCCGACCAAGAGAACGATCCCATCGACTGGCAGCAGGAGATGGGCCCCGTGTTCGACGACTTCGGCTTCGAGGGCAGCGGCTTCGGCTACTTCGCGCCCAGCTTCGAGGACGAGGAGCGCGATTGGTACGAGACCCGCCGCTCGTTTCCGCTCAGCACCAATGATTACATCAGTCCGTACGATGGCTCGTTGTGGGTGCAGATCGTCCTTCGTGATGAGGGACCGTTCACGGCCCGCTTCGACCTGACGCAACTGATCGGCACCCCGCCGCTGCAAGCCGATTGCGGGGAGTGCGCGAGCCGCGCCCAGGGAGCGGACTTCGACCACTCGCAGAGCGTGAACCTGACCGACCTGCTCGCTTTCCAGGCCGCCTACGCCGCCGGCATGCCCTCCGCGGACCAGAACTTCGACGGGCAGGTCACGCCCCAGGACCTCGCCATCTTCGGCATCAAGTACAACAACCCGTAGGACCGACACACCGGCATCGCACCCCCCGACCCGGGCCCGCGCCCGGGTCGCTTGCTGTGGTGCGCCGAACAAGGCGCGTGACCAGAAGGTGCAACTCCTCTGGGGGCCCTGGTGGCGGGAACCTTGAGTTCATCGCCGTCAGGCGGGTACCCTTCTCGTATGTCCGAGGCCGTGCCCCCGCCGCTCGACGAGGTCCTCCGGGCGTACCTCGCCGGGCGCGATGCTCCCTGCCCCCGCTGCGCGTACAACCTCCGCGGTTGCGCGGCCCAAGTCTGCCCCGAGTGCGGCGTGCCCCTCTCGCTCGCCATCGCCCCGGCCCAGGCCGATCGCCGGCTCGTGCTCCTGCTGGCCCTCATGCTCGGGTGGGTGGCCCTCGCCGCCTCGGTCGAGACCTACCGGGCCCAGGCGCTGGCCCGGCGCGAGGCATACTCGACCGGGTGGATCCAGTTCCAGACGACCTCGACGAGCCCGATCTTGACCGTGCCCGCCAGCGGGCAGATCACCATCCAGGCTCCGACGGTGTCCATGACCGGTCCCGGCGCTCAGCTGAGAGCCTCACGGATCATGCTCGGCGGCGTGACCCCCTGGGGACCCAACTGGGCGGTGGTCCGCTGGCAGTCGTGGACCCATCTGGTCGTCTGGGGAGTCCTCGCGCTCCTGGCCCTCATCGCACTGGCCGGCCTGGCTCGCCTGCGGCACCGCGCCACGGGACCACGTCGATTCCTGCGGTTGGCCATCGGGCTGTTCGTGGCGTTCGCGGGTGTGAGCCTGCTCTTCCGCGTTCCCCTTCTGACCTGACCGCCGTGTGGACCGAACCTGGACCGATGCCGGTTATCGCTCCGTAACAGCAGCGCAGCGAGACCGCAGATTCCCTTGTCCGCGGGCCCCCGCGTGGGGATACTGGCCTTGGCCCCCAGCCAGCCGCCCGGCGGCCGGATGGCCCGAGGAGATCCCATGTACCGAGGTCCAATGGCGCCGGTGGGTGTGATGATGATCAGCGCGGGCGTGGCCCTCGGTGCACCACCCTCCTTCACGGGCGTGGGGGACCTGCCCGGAGGATCGACCGCCAGCTTCGTCAACGCCCTCTCCGCCGACGGCTCGGTCGCGGTGGGGCGGTCGGGCTCGGCGAACGCGACCAACCCCAGCGGCTGCTGCGAGGCGTTTCGCTGGACGCAGGCGGGCGGTATGGTGCCCCTGGGCGACCTGCCCCTCGGAGCGTTCGAGTCCGAGGCGATGGACATCGCCCACGATGGGACCGCCATCGTCGGCCAGGCCCACATCGGCGTCGATATCGGTTTCCGCTGGATGCAGGCGACCGGCCTCATCCAGCTGCCGGAACTCCAGGGCGGCGGGCTCGGGGGCGTGATCGTGGGCGCCTGCTCCGCGGACGGCTCGATCATCGTCGGCTCGGACCAGGGTCCCAACGGACGGGGAGCCTTCATCCTGACGACCGGCCACGCCTTCGCCCTCCCCATGGGCGACCTCCCCGGCGGGATCTTCCGTTCCGAGGCCCTGGCCGTCTCCGACAGCGGCTGGGTCGCCGCCGGTTCGAGCACGTCGGGCAGCGGCACGGAGGCGTTCCGCTGGTCCAACGAGACCGGGATGCAGCCCCTCGGCTCCCTCGGGGGCTCGCCGTTCGAGAGCGTCGCCAACGGCATCTCCGGGGATGGCGCGGTCATCGTCGGGCGGGCCCGCTCGCCCCTGGGGACCGAGGCCTTCCGCTGGACGCTCGCGTCCGGGATGGTGGCGCTCGGCGATCTTCCGGGGGGCATCACGTCGAGCGAGGCCTGGGACGCGAACGCCGACGGCTCGATCATCGTGGGCACGGGCGCGGGCGCCGGCGGCCAGCGGGCGTTCATCTGGGACCCGGTCCATGGCGTGCGCGACCTGCGCGATGTGCTCGTGGGCGAGCTGGGCCTGAATCTGAGCGGCTGGACCCTCACCAGCGCCCGCGCCGTGACCCCCGACGGTCGCACGATCGCCGGGCATGGCGTCAACCCCGGCGGCGCCACCGAGGGGTGGGTCGCACACCTTGGCTCCGCCTGCTATCCCGACTGCGACGGGTCGGGCGCGCTCGATGTGGGCGACTACATCTGCTTCCAGACGCGCTTCGCCCTCGGCGACCCCTACGCCGACTGCGATGGGAACGGCGTGCGCAACGTGAGCGATTACGTCTGCTTCCAGACGCATTTCGCGGTCGGATGTCGCTGAGCGATCTCGCGAAACGGTCTCGGTTTCGAGAACCTCCGCACTTTGGCGTGGTTGTGCGCCGGCGGTGACTCTCCGCCCTGAGAATGGCGTGAGATCACGCCGGTGGAGGCGGGCTTTTCGCAACCGGGCAGACGCGGACTCGGTATAGGCGCGTTGCCCCGCGATCCCGGCCTGGGGCTGGGGACGGGGTGTGCGTTCCAGTTGGGTGTCCTGTCACGCGGAGCAGGAGCCATGGGCGCGAGAAGCCGAACGGTTCCGGTCCTCCGTTGGTGTCCAGTCGCCACGCTGGCGTTGGCGGGCGCTGCCTCGTGCGCGAACGGGCAATGCGAGCGGTGGCTGCCGGGCGGGGCATTCCCGGGGGTGGCGTCCCGCGGCGTCCCGTACCAGCCGCTGGTCGAGGCGGTGGGGACGTGGGATCCCGATGGTCCAGGGCCCACGCCCGAGCGGCTGGTCATCGGCGGGTGGGTTCATGCGGTCGGGGATGTTCCCGCCAACGCCGTGGCCGCGTGGGATGGCGTGCGCTGGGCCTCCCTTCCGGGGCTCGAGGGACAGGCGTACGACCTGCTCGACTTTGGTGGGGACCTGATGGTCGCCGGCTCGCTCCAGATCCCGCCGGGAACCGCCTCGTGGGGAGTGGTGCGCTGGACAGGGGCGGGATGGGAGGCGCTGACCGGCTTGATCGGCAACGCCACAGCGCTGGTCGAGTACGGGTCGTTCTTGGCAGCCGCGGGTGGACAGGGTGTCCAACTCTGGAACGGCTTAGGGTGGTCCTTCTCGATCGGGCAAGTGCAGGGCACCTTCCCTGAGCTCGGCGCGCTGGCCGCTCACAACGGACTCCTCGTCGCCGGCGGCGCCTTTGATCGTATCGGTGGGACGCCGGCCGCGAATGTTGGGGCTTGGAATGGAACCGCGTGGCTGCCGCTCGGCTCGGGAGTAAACGGGCGCGTCCGTGCGCTGGAGACGGTGGGACCGGACCTGATCGTCGGGGGATCGTTCACGACGGGCGGGGGCGTGCCGACCGACTATCTGGCGCGATGGGATGGGAGCCAATGGCACCCCATGGGGCTGGGCGAGACGGGCCCCGCGGTTCGCGCCGTCGAGGCCATCGGCGTGCGCGACGGCAGGCTCGTGGTCGGCGGCACGTTCCTGACCGCCGGCGGAGTGCCAGGAACGGACTTCCTCGCCCAGTGGGACGGGACCCACTGGAGCCCCGTTGGGGCCGGCGTCGACGGGGGCGTCTACGCGCTGTGCGAGTTCGGCAACGATCTGATCGTCGGAGGCCGCTTTGCGCGGGCCGGCGTGCGCACGGCCTTCGGGATCGCCCGCTGGGATGGAGAGACACTGGACCGGGTGGGCTCCGGCGCCGATGGGCCGATCTTCGCGATGGCCGAGTACGCCGGGCGTCTCGTCGCGGGGGGCGACTTTCTTACCATGGGGGACACCCAGGCCGCGCATCTGTCCGCCTGGGACGGGATCGAGTGGGCGGCCATGGGCACGGGCACCAATGGACCGGTCTACACCCTGGGCACCCACGCCGGGGGACTCGTGGCGGGCGGCGCCTTCACGCTGGCCGATGGCGCGCCCGCCAGCCGTATCGCGACTTGGAACGGCGCCGGCTGGAATCCGCTGGGCTCAGGCGTCAACGGAGCCGTCGCGGCGCTCGCGGACCGGGCGGGGCAGTTGATCGCTGGCGGGTCGTTCGGGGTGGCAGGGGGCGGTCCCGTTGGCCGGATCGCCGCGTGGGACGGGGCGACGTGGTCCGGGCTGGGGACAGGCCTCAACGGCACGGTGTACGCCCTCACCCTTCACCAGGGGGACCTCTTTGCCGGGGGGGTGTTCACGCAGGCGGGTGGCGCTCCCGCGCACCGGGTGGCGCGCTGGGACGGAGTCGCTTGGCACCCGCTCGGCGACGGCATCGCGAGCCCCGGCGCGATCGTGGCGACGATGGAGAGTTACGCGGGTGACCTCATCGTCGCGGGCGCGTTCACGGATGCGGGAGGCATCCCGGCCGGCAACATCGCCCGCTGGGATGGAACGCGCTGGTCCTTCCTCGGTGCCGGCATGACGAACGTGGGAACCGCGATCGATCCCATCGTGAATGGAATGACCGTTCGCGATGGGCGACTCGTCGCGGTGGGGTGCTTCAATCGTGCGGAGGCTGCGGTCGTGGGTGGCGTGGCGGAGTGGGACGGCGCCTCCTGGACCGGGCTCGGCACCGGGCTTCAGAGCTACGCCTCACCGGTCGCCCATGCCGTCGGCGCACTCGGGCCCGAGCTTGTCGTGGGGGGCGATTTCATGTTCGCCGGGGGGGACCCGGAGACCTATGAGGGGATCGTCGTGGCCAACGCCTTCGCTCGGTGGACCGCGAGCGGGGCGCCGTGGCTCGCTCGACAGCCGATGCCGATGACGGCCTACACCGGGGGCGGGGTCGCCCTTTCCGTGGCCGTGCCGCCGGGCTACGGGCCGCTGACCTACCAGTGGCGCCGCGAGGGGATGCCGGTCGTCAACGGACCGGGCGGCGCCTCGCCCGGTGGGGCAACGGTCGCCGGCGCGGACACATCCACGCTCACGCTCACCGGCGTGCGTCCCTCGGACGCGGGCGCCTACACCGTCACCGTGGCCAACTCCTGCGGCCAGGCGACGAGCCAGCCGGCCCCGCTCTCGGTTCTCTGCTACGCCGACTGCGATGGAAGCGCCACACTGACCATCGGCGACTTCATCTGTTTCCAGACGCGGTTCGCCCTCGGCGATCCGTACGCGGACTGCGATGCCGACGGCCAGCGCACCGTGGCGGACTACGTGTGCTTCCAGACCCGATTCGCCCTCGGGTGCTGAGCGAGGAGATGGCCCATGAGAATCCCCGCGCTCGCCGGCCTCCTGGCGGCTTTGGTGGCCGTGCCCGCCGGCGCCCAGCCGTGCGCACCACGCTGGTCCGATGATCTCTGGGCGCACGCGCCGCCAGGGGACGTTCGCGCCCTGGCGGTGATCGATCTCGGTCAAGGGCCCGCGCTGACCATCGGCACGATCGGTGCCGAGCAGGAGGGGTGGATCGCACGCTACGACGCTTCCCGCCTGCGAGTCATCGGGCACGCCGAGGGGCAGATGCCGGGCGGTAACGCGTCGGGCGTCTATGCGCTCACGTGCTTCGATGATGGCGCGGGCGCGGCGGTCTTCGCGGGTGGCGTCTTCACCACGGTCGACGGCGTGCCCGCGAGCGGCATCGCCCGATGGAGCGGGGGTGCGTGGCAGCCGCTCGGCGCCGGTACCGACCAGGGCGTCCGTGCCTTGGCCGCCTACGACGGTGGCGCCGGCCCGGCTCTCTACGCGGGCGGGTTCTTTCATGCGGCGGGAGGAGTCCCGGCTTCCCGCGTGGCCCGATGGAATGGGGCGGAGTGGGCGGCGCTCGGAGAGGGCCTGGCCGGAGGGGGAACCTCGTCCGGGGCCACGACCTGGCCCGTCGCGTACGCGCTCACCGTCCATGACTTCGGCGCCGGCCCCGTGCTGTGCGTCGGGGGGAACTTCGACCTCGCCGGGGGCATCGCCGCGACCAACGTGGCCGCCTGGAACGGCTCGACGTGGAGCGCCCTGGGCCGGGGTCCCACCTACAGCCCCACCGAGCACGGGAGCGTGCTCGCCCTCACGGTGTTCGACGCCGGTTCCGGGCCCGAGCTCTACGCGGGCGGGCGCGTTCGCCTCGGCGAGGTACCCTGCGTGCGCGCGGCGCGCTGGGATGGCGCGGCCTGGCAGCCCGTGGGATCCTGCCTCACGGGGCAATGGATCAGCGCACTCGCCCCGGGTGACGTCGGCGCGGGTGCAGCCCTGTACGCCGGCCTCGTCACGGGGACGAGCAGCGGCCTGGTGCACCGGCTCGACGGCGCGCAGTGGACATCGCTCGGGACGGCCGCCCCGACGAGCCAGTGCCGGGCGCTTGCCGCGTACGACGATCACGCCGTGCAGCTCTACTGCGGAGGGGATTTCGGAACCCTTGCGGGCGCGTTCACGCCGCGCCTGGGGCGATGGAACGGGTCCGCCTGGACGCCGATCCCGGCCCCGGGTTGCCTCGATGAACCCGATCGCCTCAAGGTCCTCGACACGGGGCCCGGGCCGGAGCTCTACTTGATCGGTGCCAGCCGGGTCGCCGGCATCATCGTCCCCGGCCTGGCTCGCTTCGATGGCGCCGCCTGGCACCCCGTCGGGCCGCCCGGGCAGCTCATCTCACCCAGCGAGCTGGAGGTGTTCGACGATGGCGCCGGGCCGCTCCTGTACGCCTCCGGGAGCCTGGACTTCGGGAGCGTTCACTACCGTGTGGCGTGCCTGCGCAAGAACGGCTGGGAGGGTGTGGGCCCCTCGACGCACACCCTGCTCGAGAGTTCGCCGCGCGTGCTCCGGACCTTCGACGATGGACTGGGCCCGAGGCTCTTCGCGGGCGGTGCGCTCGTCGGCGGCGTGCTCGCGTGGGATGGTGTGGCTTGGACGCGCCCCGGAGGTGGGCTGCCCGGTTTCTCCGGCGGCTCCGGGGTCCGCGACCTGGAGCCCTTCGATGCCGGATCGGGCCTCCGTCTGTACGCCGCGTGGGTCAACGGATTCGCCCGATGGGATGGCGTCGCGTGGGAGACTCTCCCGGAGTGGATTCCCAGCATCACCGACCTCCAGACCTTCGATGACGGGAGCGGTCCGGCGCTCTTTGCGGCTCGCGCGTCCACGGTGGACTCGGTCCTCCGCTTCGACGGCGCCGCCTGGACCGTCGTGGCGAGTGTGAGCGATCACTCGGTCATCGCCCTGTCGCCCTTCGATGACGGTTCGGGTCCAGCCCTGTACGCATCGGGACACTTCGGCTCCATTGGTGGCGTCGAGGCTCGCGGCATCGCGCGCTGGCACGCGGGGAGTTGGAGTCCCCTCGGCTCCGGCCTTCTGGGCCCGGGCGAGACCCTGACCGCCTTCGGGCTCCCGCAGCCCGCGCTCTGGGTCGCTGGTTCCTTCGAGATCGCGGGCGGCCAATCCGCCGGCCATCTCGCCCGCTGGATCGGCTGCCCGACCTGCTACCCCGACTGCGATGGCTCGGGAACGCTCGACGTGGGCGACTACATCTGCTTCCAGACGAAGTTCGCCCTCGGCGACCCCTACGCCGACTGCGATGCGAACGGCATCCGCAACGTGGCCGACTTCATCTGCTTCCAGACGGCGTTCGCCCTCGGGTGCGCCTGAGCGCGCGCGGAGCTCGGCTCGTGCGGGGGTCACGCACGCCGCACGACCGGCGCGGGCACGGAACTACACTGTGCCGATGGCCACCGCCGAGCCCACCCTCTCCGCCGCCGATGTGCGCAAGGTCGCGCGCCTGGCGCGCCTGGAACCCAGCGATGCCGAGGTCGAGGCCTATCGCATCCAGCTCTCGGCGGTCCTGGGCTACGTGGAGCGCCTGCGTGCGCTCGACCTCGCCGGCGTCGCCCCGCTGGTGCACGTCGGGGAATCGGTCAATCGGCTCGACCCCGACGAACCCGGCCCCACGCTCGACCCCCAGGTCCTCATGCGCATGGTCCCGGACGCCTGGCCGCCGTTCATACGGGTGCCCAAGGTGATCGATGAGGGAGCCGGGGCATGAGCCCCGATCCCGCCCGAGCGCCCTTCGAGCGCCGGCACGCCGGCTTCCTCATCAGCGACGACCCCCGGCGCATCGACGTGGCGGCGGCCCACGCCTACCTGGCACGCAGCTACTGGGCTCCGGGCATCCCGCTCGAGGTCGTGCGCCGGTCCATCGAGAACTCGCTCTGCTTCGGCGCGTACGACGAGGCCCACGGCGGCCGGCAGGCCGGCTTCGCCCGCGTGATCACGGACCGGGCGACGTTCGCCTACATCGGCGATGTCCACGTGCTCGAGGCGTACCGCGGACGCGGGCTCTCGAAGGGCCTCATGGAGGCGATCGTCGCCCACCCGGACCTCCAGAACCTCCGGCGCTGGATGCTCATCACCCGCGACGCGCACGGCCTCTACCGCCGGTTCGGGTTCGTGCCCGCGAGCAAACCCGAGAACATCATGGAGATCCGCGACCCCGATGTGTACCGGCGCCTGGCGACCTCCGCGCCGGCGGTGGCGGCGCCTCTCCCGGGCGCCTGAGGACACTCGTGCTCGACTCGGCCATCGACACCACCCGGTCCATCCGCGAGCGCCGCACCTCCGCGCTCGACGCCACGCGCGCGGCCCTCGCGCGGGTCGATGGCGCCAACCCGGGCCTCAACGCCTTCCTCCAGGTGTTCCACGATCGCGCCCTCGACGGCGCCAGGGCCCTCGGCGATCGCCTCGGGCGCGCCGAGCGGGCCGGCCCCCTCGCCGGTGTGCCGATCGCCCTCAAGGACAACCTCTGCCTGGCCCACGGGCGGACGACCTGCGCCTCGCGCATGCTCGAGAACTACGAGTCCCCCTTCACCGCCACCGCCGTGCAGCGCCTCATCGATGCCGGCGCGATCATCGTGGGCAAGACCAACATGGACGAGTTCGCCATGGGGTCGAGCGGCGAGAACTCCGCCTTCGGCCCCACGCGCAATCCGTGGGACCCGACGCGCGTCCCCGGCGGGTCGAGCTCGGGTTCGGGCGCGGCCGTCGCCGCTGGCATCGTCCCCATCGCCCTGGGCTCCGACACCGGCGGCTCGGTCCGCCAGCCCGCGGCCCATTGCGGCCTCGTCGGCCTCAAGCCCACCTACGGCCGCGTCTCCCGCTACGGGCTCGTCGCCTTCGCCTCCAGCCTCGACCAGATCGGCGTCCTGAGCCGCACGGTCGGCGATGCCGCCCTGGCCCTGTCCGTCATCGCGGGCCACGACCCGCTCGACGCCACCAGCGCCGACCAACCCGTGCCGGACCTCGGGACCGACCTCGACACGCCGCTCGATCGGCTCACGCTCGCCATCCCGCGCCAGGCCCGCTCCCCCGCCAACCACCCGGCCGTCGCCCGCGCGCTGGACGACGCCATCGGCCTCTACCAGTCCCTGGGCGCCCGGGTGATCGACATCGACCTGCCCCACGCCGACCACGGCATCGCGGCCTATTACATCGTCGCCACCGCCGAGGCCAGCTCCAACCTCGCCCGCTACGACGGCATCCGCTATGGCCGGCGTGCGGCCCCAACCCACACTCCGAACGCGGGTCACGGCGCACGGCACTCGCTCGAGGCCATCTACGCCGCCAGCCGCTCCGCCGGTTTCGGACCGGAGGTCCAGCGCCGCATCATGCTCGGCACGCATGTGCTCAGCAGCGGCTACTACGAGGCCTACTACAACACGGCCCTCAAGGTGCGGCGCCTCATCCAGCGCGACTTCGAGGCCGCCTTCCGGGGCGGTCCCGGCATCCCCGCGTGCGATGCGATCCTCATGCCGGCGACGCCCGGCCCTGCCTTCCGCATCGGCGAGAAAGTCGCGGACCCGCTGACCATGTACCTCGAGGACATCTACACCGTCGGCGTCAACCTCGCCGGCCTGCCGGCCCTGACGTTCCCCGCGGGGTTGGCCGAGGAGGCCGGCACGGCGCTCCCCGTCGGGCTGCAGCTCGTCGCCCCGGCCTGGCGCGAGGACCGGCTCCTCCGCATCGCGCGGATGTTCGAGCGCCAAGGGCCGGTGTTCGATCCGACGCTTCCGGGTTGAACCGGCACCCCAATGCCGTAGGCTGCGGTCGCGCCGAACGGCAGGAGCCCGCTTCGCCGGAAAGGAGGCTCTCGTGCGCTGCCGCTGGATCGTGGTGTGCCTCGCCGCCCTCGCGGCCTGTGATCAGTCCGTGCCGGGTCCGCCCGGCCCGTCCAACTCCTCGCCGACGCCGGCTCCCGCCGATCCCCTGGAAGTGGCCGTCGCGGCGGCCGATGGGTCGGAGATCCTCGCCTACAAGATGCTGGCGCGCCACGTGGACGGTTGGTACCGGGGGCGCCAGGCGTCCGTCGTGCTCACGTTCCAACCCGACGGGACCGCCTCGGACGGGGCCGGGCATAGCGTGCCCATCGCCCCGGCCCAGTGGAAGGGCATCGTGGCGCGCGTCCGCGCGGCCACGCCGGAGCGCCCCATCGAGGCCGTGGCCTCGATATGGCGGATCTACGACGGATCCACCCTGATGCCCAAGGACGACTTCGGCCGGATCCCACGATACCGCTACCGCCTCAAGGTGGTGAGCGACGACAAGCTCCGCTTCGTCAACAACGGCAAGTACGATGAGGGCGGTTGACGGACGACGGGTGATGCCGTCGTCAGCACGTCCGGCCTCGGGGCCCGAAGCCGCTCAGCCGCCCAGTGAGGCGATGGCCTCCTGTGCGCCCGCGATAAGTGCCTGGCCCTGGGCCTCCGAGAGCGTGCCCTGTCGGACGAACTTCTCGATCTTGCGGATGAAGTTGTTGAGCTTGTCGATAGCCGCCTGGTTGTTCCCGAGCGCGATCAGGGCCTGGGCATCGTCGAGCAGGTTTCCGACGGAGTTGGCCTGCGATGCGGTGAGGTATCCCTGGTTCACCAGGACCTGAACACGGGTCTGCAACTGTGTCACGTCCTCGGCCGGAGAGTACGGGGCCGTGGTGATTCCAACGCTGTGGTGGAAGCCCGATGCAACGGCAAAGAACCCGCCCGTCGTTGGTGTTCCGGACACCTGCCCGTTGTAGTCGTTGCCCCAGGCGACGAGGGTTCCGTCCGCCCGCCAAGCGATGCCGTGCGTGTCGCCGGCGGAGACTCCGACAAAGCCGGCGCCCGACGGTGTTCCGCTCACTTGGCCCTGGGCATTACCCCCCCACGCGGCGAGACTTCCGTCCGCGCGAAGTGCCAAGACCCAGTAGTCCGCCGCGGAAAGGCCCACGAAGTCGTTGCCCGTCGGCGTGTTGGCGATGACCGTGCCCACTCCGCTGTAGTTGATGTCGCCCCACGTCACGAGGCTCCCGTCTGCCCGAAGCGCGACCGTAAAGGCAACACCGGACGAAAGGGCGACAAAGTCGTTCCCAGGTGGCACTCCGAATACCGTGGGACCAAAATCACCCCCCCAACGCACAAGGCTGCCGTCAGGCTGGATTGCTACCGCCTGGATGGCCTGCAGCGAGATCGCGATGAACCCGCCGTTCGGAGGGGCGTGGAGTGTGTAGCCCGGGTGCGCATTCCAGAAGACGATGCTTCCATTGGCGCGTGTGGCCACGGCCCCTGAGCCCCCGACGACCACTCCGACGAAGTCGTTGCCCGCGGGTACGACGTTGCCATGGAAGTCCGTACCCCAGGACACGAGGCTGCCATCGGCCCGGATGGCCACACTGTGGTACTTGCCGCAGGCGACAGACACGAAATCGTCACCACTGGGCGTGCCACTCACCTGCCCCCCGTTGTCCAGCCCCCAGGAAACGAGCCGGCCCTGTGCGAGCACCAGTGAGGGCGCCGCGCCAGCACCGACGCCCAACGCAACAACAACGAGTCCCAGCGTCCTCATGGAAGCCCCTTCTCCCGTCCCCGAAGAGCCGCTTCGCCTGTCGAGGGCGAAGAACCAACGGCGCTCCCAGACTACACAAGGGACGTAGGGCCCGTCAAGGCTGCTCCTCCGACCGTGCGCAAACCCGGTCGAGGTGGTGAGTTAGGAGCAGCTCAGCGCAAACCGCGTCTGGAAGCAGATGTAATCGTTGACGTTCCGCACGCCGTTCCCGTCGCAGTCCGCGTACGGATCGCCCATGGCGAACTTGGTCTGGAAGCAGATGTAGTCGTTGACGTTCAGCGTGCCGCCGCCGTCGCAGTCGGCGTAGCACGGGTTCCCGAGCACGAAGTCGGGCATGAGCGTCACCGGGCGCGTGCCATCATCGGCCACGATCCGGAGCCGGTCGGTCCCGCCCGCGTGCCCGAGCGTGACGGGGATCTCGAACACGCCGCCGCCCAGCGATGCCGGCGTGCCGAACGTCGCCTTGCCCGCGCTCCCCGGGCCGTGTCCGACCGTTAGCGACACGATCGGGGCCGTGGCCGCCATCCCGCGCCAGTCGCGCAGCTCCACCCGCAGGGTGCCGGGGGACGGGCGGGTCGCCAGCGACTGGATGGCGTCGGGCCGGTTCTCCAGCGCCGTGCGCCACGGCCCGTACAACGCCTGGAGCTGCGCCACCGGGTCCGGCGCGGGCGCCTGCTGGTTGGCCACGTTGAACCCCATGAAGTAGTCGCCCTGGCCCGTGCCCAAGCCGTTCGTGAAGGTCCCGTCGCCGAGGTTCTCGACCACGAACACGCTCGCCCCGGCGCTGGCCAGCGCCGCATCCAGGTCCCCGTCTCCGTTGTAGTCCGCCAGCGCCATGCTGGTGATGCCCGAGGCGACCGTGTACACGCCGGGTTGCAGCTCGAACTGCCCGCTCCCCACACCCTTCATGACCGCCAGGCGCCCCGCCGTCAGCCCCAGCAGCAGGTCGTCGGCTCCGTCGCCCGTCAGGTCCCCGAGCGCCATGTCGTTCACCGCGGCCGGGACCTGCGTGGCCACGGGGATGGCGAACGTCCCGTTGCCGGAGTTCATGTAGATCGCCACGGCCGCGGGCGCGCCCTGCCCGCCCACGATCAGATCGGGCCCGTTCAGCCCATCCAGGTCCGCGGCGAGCACCTTCGTGGGCAGCCCCACCGTGAAGATGTCCGGGGCCGGGGTGAAGGTCCCGTTCCCGGCGCCGAGGTGGACCACGAGCTTCCCGTTGGACCGGGCCGCCGCGATGATGTCCGTGTGCCCGTCCCCATTGACGTCGCCGACGGCGACCGATCGCGGGTCGCTCCCGCCGGTCAGGAGCGGGCCCGGCGTCAGGCCCCCGGCGCCGTTGGAGAGCAGCACCGAGAGGGTGTTGCCGGTCTGGTTGGCCGTCACGATGTCGGCGGCGTGCTGGTGGTCGAAGTTCCCCACCGCCAGCGCAATCGGCGAGGGGCCGGTCGCGTAGCTGGTCGCCCCGCCGAACTGCCCCGGGCCCGTCCCCGGGAGCACGGAGACCGAGTTGCCCCCGTAGTTGGCGGTGACCACGTCCGCCACCCCATCCCCGGTCAGGTCCGCCAGCGCGACGCCCCGCGCGCCGGTGCCCCCGGCGAAGTGCGTGGGCAGGGCGAACGTCCCGAAGCCCGCCCCCGCCGGGGCGTTGTTGCTCAGGATGGAGACGTTGTTGCTGGCCGAGTTGGCCGTCAGCAGGTCGATCCGCCCGTCATTGTTGAAGTCGGCCGCGACCAGCGCATAGGGCGCCGACCCGGCGCGGTACGCCCCGTGCGTTCCATCCCGGTCCCCCGTCCGGGTGATGAGCATGTACGCGATGTGCGCCGACTTGGTGAAGCTCGCCGGCGGGCACCCGCACCCCGTGGGGTTTCCGGGGCAGGAGCAGCGCCCGTCCCCCCCGGTCACCCGCGCCGCCTCCATCGAGGCCATCAGCTTCGCCGCCAGGTCGCCGGGCGTGTTGATGGCGGCTTGCACGGCCGCATCCACCACGCACGCCCCGGTCAGGATGTTCCCCTGGATCGCGTAGGCGATCGTCCCCGGCTCTCCGTGCGGACCGGTGTAGGCGAACGAGCCGGTCTGTCCGCCGGCCCAGGCGTTGGCCCCGGTTCCCGAGAACGTCGCGGTCCGGCCCTGCGTGTCCGCGATGCCGTACTGCCGGGTCTGGTGCCCGGTGTCGAACGTCGCCAGCCCGGTGATGATGTCCGCGGGCGCGACGCCCAGGGCAAGCCGGTCGCGGATGAACGTCCGGTTCTGCTGCGTGCTGTCCACGAACGACTGGGCCGTCGCCGCCCCGATCCCGGTGAGCATCACCGGCGTGTTGGCCCGCAGGTCGAACCCGGTCAGGCAGGTGGCGCTTCCCGCGGCGATCTCGCCCGTCCGCGTGTCGATCAGGATGATGGACCACGTGGCCCGGGCGGAGGGAGCCCCCGCCGCCGCCGCCGCCGCCAGAGCCGCCGCCGCAACCACACGCCGCTGTGCCATGGTGACCTCCACGGTTCCTGCATCGGTCCGATGGGGCCGGAACACCCGCGATGGGCCCCAGCCTACCGGCCGGGGGCCCGTCTGCAAAGGCCAATGTCGTCGGGGGCCGACCTCATTTCCATCGCACGGCGACACTTGCCGGAAAGGCAATCGGTCTTCGGATGGGTCCCCGAGGCCCCGGCGAGCCTCGCTCCTCAACGCGTTCGGAAGGAGCGCCGTGAGCGGGGCGGGTGTCCCTGTCGCATCCGTGTGCGTGGCGCGTTCGTCGCGCGCGGCCGACGGCTCTTGGCCAGGGCCCGGCACCCCGTCGTCCCGACCGTCCCTCCCCGGGCGGAGATCAGAGCGGGACGATGACCAGCCGGGCTCCCGTCGCCGTGTTCACCACGTTGCCCGCCCGTCCCGTGAGGCCCGTCACGTCAGTGGTGGCGAACTGCCCGGTGCGGCTTGCGGCGGTGAGGAAGTTGAACACCGTCCCGATCGCCGGGTTGAACCCACCCAGGAACTGGAAGGCGATCCCGCCCCCGAGCGTCGCCGCGCCCGTCACGGTGATGCGGCTGAACAGCGACGCCGCGACCCCCTGGACATCGAGGTTCAGCGTTCCACCCGCCGCCTGCACGAAGGCGCCGGTGACCTTGAACCCGCGGCTGCGCGCCAAATCGATCGTGCCGGCGTTGGTGAAGATGCCGCCGTTGGGCGTGACCTCGAAGGTGCCCCCGAGCGTCAGGCTGATCGTCCCGTTGTTCCTCGACAGGCCGGCGATCGCGCCGAACGAGGCGTTCCCGCCGACCAGGTTCACCCTCGCCGCGGCCCCGAGCGTGCGGATGACCGACGTGCCCAGGGTCAGCGTGCCGCTGGGCAGGACCTGCCACGTGCCCGCGCCCAACGTGGTGACGGAGACCTGCGTGACCGGTCCGTTGAGGTTGAGCGTGCCGTTGCGGACGTCGACCGTGCCCGTGTTGTTAAGCCGGACCCCGCCCAGCGCCGAGTCGAGCGTGACCGTGCTCCCCCCCATCTTGCGCAGGATCCCCGCGTTGTTGATCACGTTGACCCCGCCCGAGACGGCGAGCGTCGCCTCCGGGAGCAGCACGAAGACGCGCCCCGGGTTGTTGTTGATCGTCATGCCGACCAGCGCGAGCGATCCGTTGAGGTAGTGCAGCACCCCGTTGTTGGTGATGGTCCGCGAGAGGGTGTGGCTCCCGGTCGTGCTGATCGCCAGCTTGCCGGTCGGCCCCACCACGGTCGCCCCCGAGCCGGTCATGGTCCCGGACAGCCAGAAGAACGGGCCGCTCGTGGTGAGCGCGCCGGACCCGGTCAGGGTGCCCGACACGAGCTTGAGGAAGGTGTTGGCCGTCCAGGCGCCCGAGATCGTCTGGATGCCGCCGTCGAGGTTCACGCTCCCCGATCCGGCGAGCGTGGAGCCGGCCCCATGCGTGTAGTCGGCCCGGTAGTTGAGCGTGGTCCCGGCCAGCACGTTGCGGGCGCCGGTGTTGGTCCCGCCGCCGTCGATGTTGAGGATCCCCTCCACCAGGTTCAGCGCGCCCGTGTTGTTGAACGTCATCTGGAGCGTGACGGTCTGCGCCGATTCCTTGTGGAAGATCCCCGCGTTCTGGATGGTGTTGCTGCCGCCCGAGGCCACCATCTGGGCCGTGCCCGTCAGGTTGTACCGGCGTCCCACCGGGTTGGTCAGCGTGCCGCCTCCCAGGAACTGCAGGGCGCCGGCGCTGTGGTTGATGGTGCCGTTGTTGACCAGGGTCCGGCCGAGGCCCTTGGTGCTGGTCGTCGCCATCGTGAGAACCACGCCGCCCCCGATGGTCGTGGTGCCCGTGCCCGTCATCGAGCCCGAGTTCCAGTCCACGATCTGGTTGAGGCGGAGGTGGCCGGCGCCCGTGACGATCGTGTTGTCGATCGACGTGAGCGTCGCGATCGTCAGCGTGCCCGTGAGGGTGTGCGTTCCCCCCTGGAAGCGCGTGGTGCCGTTTCCGGAGATCGTGCCGGTCGCGTGCGCGAACGAGCCGCCCGCCAGGTCGAGGAAGGTGGTCGGCGCCAGCGTGGTCGTCCCGCCCAGGGCGCCGCCGGCGGACAGGCTGAGGATCCCTCCATCCACCGTCAGGGTGTCGGTGTTGACGAATCCGACGGCAGTCGAGCTGAAGTAGAAGCCGAGCGTTCCGGCGCCCTGCTTGGTGAAGGTGCCGTTGTTGGTGAAGACGTTGGTGCCGCTGATGCCGTAGGCCTGGAGGTCCGCCCCGCTGCTGACGGTGAAGGTGCCGTCGTTCTGGACCGTCCCGCCGCTGAAGTAGAACGCCCCGGCCGTCCAGGTGGCGGCGCCGTCGTTCTCGAGGGTGCGCGACAGGGTGTGGGTGGTCGTGGTCAGCGCCAGCGTCCCGGCCGCATCGATGGTGGTCGTCCCCGACCCCGACATCGTCCCGCCCGACCACGTCATCGCCCCCGTCACCGTGAGGTCCGCCGATCCGCTCAGCGTCCCCGCGCTGAGGGTCACGGCGGCCCCGTTCGCGAACGTGGTGGCCGCCTCGAAGTTCACCGTTCCCCCGCTGACCGTCAGCGCGTTGCCGCCGGTGAACGTGCCGTTGAACGTCGCGGTCCCGCCCGAGAACGTCGCCCCCTCGCCGATGCTCACGGTCCCCGCGTCCGTGAGCGTCCCCCCCGCCACCTGCAGCGAGCCGCCCCCCGTGATGGTGGTCGCCGCCGAGAGCGTCTGGGTCCCGCCGCTCGAGCCGAACCGGAGCAGCGCCCCGGCGCTGATCGTGAAGCCGCCGGTGTGGGTTCCGCCCGAGTCCAGGCCCAGGGTCCCGCCCTGCACGTCCACCGTCCCGGTGCTGTTGAACGCCACGGCGGTGGAGCTGACCAGGAAGCCGAGCGTTCCGGCGCCCTGCTTGGTGAAGGTGCCGTTGTTGGTGAAGACG
>CAYWOF010000002.1:0-20983 GCA_964459825.1 uncultured Phycisphaeraceae bacterium
GTGTTCATCTACATCTGGGCGGGCCCGCACCACCTGCACTACACGGCGCTGCCGACGTGGGCCAGCAGCCTGGGCATGCTCTTCAGCCTGATGCTCTGGATGCCCTCCTGGGGCGGGATGATCAACGGGCTGCTGACGCTGCGCGGGGCGTGGGCGCGGGTGGCGGAGGACCCGGTGCTCAAGTTCTTCGTGGTCGGCGTCACCTTCTACGGCATGTCCACCTTCGAGGGCCCCATGCTCTCGATCAAGAGCGTCAACGCGCTCTCGCACTACACGGACTGGACCATCGCGCACGTGCACGGCGGGGCGCTGGGCTGGAACGGGTTCATGGCCTTCGGGATGCTCTACTGGCTGCTGCCGCGGATCTTCCAGGCCCCGCTCTGGAGCAGGCGCCTCGCGACGACGCACTTCTGGATCGCCACGCTGGGGATCGTGCTGTACATCCTGCCCATGTACACGGCGGGGTTGACGCAGGGCCTGATGTGGCGGGCCTTCGACGAGACCGGGCAGCTCAGGTACCCGGACTTCGTCGAGACCGTCCTGCGCCTGATGCCGCTCTACTGGTTGCGCGTGGGCGGCGGCCTGCTCTACGTCACCGGGATCGTGCTGCTGGGCATCAACTTCTACAGGACGTGGCGGGCTCGTCCGGCGACGTACGACGTTCCCGTGCAGGAGGCGCCCGGGCTGTCGCGCACCTACCGCGATCCTCCGCCTCCGCCCTCGCGGGTCTCGGGCGTCATCGGGATCGGGCACAAGGGCGACGTCTGGCTCCAGGGGGCCTGGCACCGGCGCTGGGAGCGGCTGCCTCTTCGGTTCACGGTCTGGGTCATCATCGCCGTGGTGGTGGCCTCCCTGCTGGAGATGGTGCCGACGTTCCTGATCCGCTCGAACGTGCCGAGCATCGCCTCGGTCCAGCCGTACACGCCGCTGGAGCTGGCGGGGCGTGAGATCTACATCGCCGAGGGGTGCTACAACTGCCACTCGCAGATGATCCGCCCGATCTGGGCCGAGACGACGCGCTTCGGGGAGTACAGCAAGCCGGGCGAGTTCGTGTACGACCACCCGTTCCAGTGGGGGAGCCGGCGGATCGGGCCGGACCTGGCGCGCGAGGGGGGCAAGCAGAGCCACGACTGGCACGTGCGCCACCTGGAGGACCCGCGTCAGCTGGTGGCGCAGTCCATCATGCCGCGCTACGCGCACCTGCTCCGCCAGGACCTCGACTTTGGCGCGATCGCGGCGCGCATCCGGACCATGGCGATGATCGGGGTGCCGTACGGCGAGGCCGTGCGCAACGGGAGTGCGCCGGCGCTGGCCCGCGCGCAGGCCGCGCAGATCGCCAAGGACCTGGTGGCACAGGGCGGCTATCCGGGCCTGGAGGGCAAGAAGGTGATCGCGCTGGTCGCGTACCTGCAGCGCCTGGGGACCGACATCGGCAGGCCGCCGCCCGCCCCCGAGGCCACGGCTCCGGCGTCCGGAGAGGGGGGCGCACCATGAGCCTGACCGACCTCATGAGCGGCGCCGACCTGGCGTTCTACCCGCAGGTGGCGATGGTCATCTTCGTGGTGGTGTTCCTGGCGATGACGGCCCGGATCCTGGGCCGGCGGCGACCGGGGGAGCTGGCCCGATGGGCCTCGCTCCCGTTGGAGGACGGCCAGCCCGGCGCGACGAAGGGAGGGTCCCCATGAGCAAGCGCGAACCGCGCGTGATGGACCACGAGTACGACGGGATCCTCGAGTACGACAACCCCACGCCGGGGTGGTGGCACGGGATCTTCCTGGCGTCCATTCTGTTCTCCCTCGTCTACTTCGCGTTCTGGGAGTTCTCGCCCGAGGCGCCCTCCATCCACGACCGGTGGCGCTCGCGCGAGGTGGCCGAGTTCCAGCGGATCTTCGGGCGGGTGGGGGAGCTGACGCCCGACGAGCCGACGGTGCTGCGCATGATGGGGGACTCGAAGATGATGGCCGTGGCCGGGGCGCTCTTCATCGGCAACTGCGCCGCGTGCCACGCCAAGGACGGGGGAGCGGGCGGCGGGGCGTTCGCCGGCGTGAACCTGACGGACGACTTCTACAAGAACGTGAAGAAGCTCCCCGATCTGTTGACCACGATCGCCAGGGGGGCCAACAACGGCGCGATGCCCGCCTGGGAGAACCGGCTCTCGCAGAACCAGCGGATCATCCTCGCGGCGTACGTGGCGAGGCTGCGTGGAACCACTCCGGCGGCGGGCAAGCCGCCCGAGGGCGATCGGATCGATCCGTGGCCCGCGCCACCCCCGCCGAGCGCCGGCGGATGATGCGCGGGCGGCGGGCGGGGCGGTGGCGCGAGCGCCGGGGCGGGGAAGCGGCATGAGCGAGGCACGGACAATCGACCCGCGGGTGCTCTCGACGCTCAACGAGGACGGGACGCGTCGGTGGATTCGCCCGCGCCCCAGCCGCGGGCGGTTCCTGAGCGCGCGCCGGATCGTGGCGTGGGTCCTCATCCTCCTGTTCACGGCCATTCCCTACGTGAGCGTGAACGGGCGCCCGCTCGTGCTGCTGGACCTGGCGAGCCGCCGTTTCACGATCTTCGGCGCGACCTTCCTGCCCACGGACACGCTGCTCCTGGCGATACTGCTCCTGGGGATCGTGGTGGGGATCTTCCTGCTGACCGCGCTGTTCGGGCGCGTCTGGTGCGGGTGGGCGTGCCCGCAGACGGTCTACATGGAGTTCCTCTTCCGGCCGATCGAGCGGCTCTTCGAGGGCACACCCGGTCGCGCCCGCGCCGGTCTGGCGCGGAGGCTGGGGGGCGCCGGGCGGCTCCTGAAGTTCGGAGCCTACCTCCTGGTCTCGCTCTACCTCGCGCACACGTTCCTGGCGTACTTCGTCGGGGTGGATCGCCTGGCCCTGTGGGTGACCCGCTCGCCGCTGGAGCACCCCGTCGGGTTCCTGGTGGTGGCCGTGACGACCGGGCTCATGCTCCTGGACTTCGGGTACTTCCGGGAGCAGGTGTGCCTGGTCGCCTGCCCCTACGGGCGCCTCCAGGCGGCGCTGCTGGACCGCAGCTCGCTCATCATCACCTACGACCCGAAGCGCGGAGAGCCGCGCGGGCGGATGCGCCGGACCGTCGCGACGCCCGCCGCCCTCACCGTGGGGGCCACCGGCCCCGCCCCGCAGACCAACGGCGCCCTTCGGCACGGCGACTGCGTGGACTGCGGGATGTGCGTGGTGACGTGCCCGACGGGCATCGACATCCGGAACGGCCTGCAGATGGAGTGCATCGGGTGCGCCCAGTGCATCGACGCGTGCGATGCCGTCATGGCCAGGCTCAAGCGTCCCCTCGGCCTCATCCGCTACGCCACGCAGGCGGGCATCGAGGGGGGATCCGCCCGCATCCTGCGCCCGCGTGCGGCGATCTACGCGGCGATCCTTCTCGTCATCGCGGGGGCGTTCACCCTGGCCGTCGTGGCGCGCCCCACCGCGAACGTCGTGGTCGTGCGCGGGCTCGGGCGCCCCTACACGGCGCTGGACGGGGGCATGATCGGCAACCCCGTCAAGATCAAGCTGGTCAGCCGCACGACTCGGGCGCTCGAACTCGGGCTGAGCGCCGAGGGAATCCCGGGGGCGCGCCTGGCCGCCGAGACCAACCCGGTCCGGCTCCCGCCCGGCGCGAGCGCGGTCGTGCCGGCGATGGTGGAGGTGCCGGAGGGTTCGTTCGTGGGCGGGCGCTGCGGGGTGACGCTGCGGATCGCGGAGCGCGGGGCGCCGGGGCTCGATCATCCGACGTTCTCCCGCGAGATCAGGTACACGCTGGTCGGGCCCGCCGTCCCGACCGCCCCAGGAGAGACGCCTTGAAGCTCCCGCGACTCTGGCCCGGCATGGTGTTCGGCATCCTCGGGACGAACATGGTGATCGTGGGCGTCACGCTCTACGCCGCGCACAGCGACCCGTCGTTCGCGGTCGAGCCGCACTACTACGAGCGGGCCCTGCGCTGGGACGCCGCGGCCCGCGGGGCCCGGGGGTTCGAGGCGCTCGGGTGGCAGGCGGCCGTGACGCGTGCGGGCGCGGCCGGCGCCCCCACGCTGCGCGTGGAACTCCGCGATGCGGACGAGCGGCCCATCGACGGGGCGGAGGTGCTCGCCGAGGTGTTCCATCGGGCGCGCGCCGCGGACCGCGTGGTCGAACCGGTTCCCGGAACCGGCGCGGGGGTGTACGAGGTCCCCATGCCGTTGGCGCGCCCGGGCCTGTGGGAGGTCCGGCTGGAGGTGCGGGCGCTGGGCCAGGTGGCAACGACCCGGGCGGGCCTGCGCGTGCCGGGAGAGGGGCCTCGGCCATGAGCGGGCTCATCGCGGCGGTGCTCATCGCGAGCCTGCTCGGCAGCGCGCACTGCGCGGGCATGTGCGGCGCCTTCCTGGCGTTCGCCGTCGCGGGCGTTGAAGGGCCCGCGCCCCCACAGATTCTGCTCCAGGGCGCCTACAACCTCGGGCGTCTCGTCACGTACCTCGCGCTGGGTGCGGCCGCGGGAGCGATCGGACAGGCCGTGGACCTGGGCGGGGCGTGCGCGGGCATCGCTCGGCTGGCGGCTCTCCTGGCCGGGGCGGTGATGGTGGGCTTCGGCGTGGTCAGCGTGCTGCGCGTGCTGGGCGTGCGGACCGGACGGGCGCCCGTGCCGGCGTGGCTCCGCGAACTGGCGACGCGCGGGCACCGGGCGGCTCTGGCGCGTCCGCCGGTGGCCCGGGCGGCGATGATCGGGCTCCTGACCACGCTCCTTCCCTGCGGGTGGTTGTACGCGTTCGTGGTGACGGCCGCGGGCACGGCCGACCCGTGGCTGGGCGTTCTGACCATGGGGGCGTTCTGGCTGGGGACGCTCCCGGTGATGGTCGGTCTGGGCGCGGGCGTGCGGGCGCTCGCGGGTCCGCTGCGCCGGCACCTTCCCCTGCTCACGTCGATCCTCCTGGTCGCGGTGGGCCTGTGGACGCTGTCGGGGCGTCTGACCATCGGCGCGATGGCGAGGGAACCGGAGATCGTGCCCGTTTCGATGCGCGAGGCGGCCGAACGGGTGCGCGGGATCGCGGATGAGGAGCCGGCGTGCTGCGATGATCGCTGAGACGGCCATCCTGGTGTCGACGCAGACCGACCCGTCCGCGCGGGCGTCGGCGCGCCCGGCCTGCGCCCACTGCGGCCTCGATGTGCCCGCCGGGCTCTACGAGCCGGCGGCCGCGCGCCAGTTCTGCTGCGACGGCTGTCGCGCCGCGTTCGAGATCATCCACGGGTGCGGCCTGGAGCGCTACTACGCCCTTCGCGATGGCGTCCCGAGCCGTTGCCGCGCCACGGGGCGCCGCTACGCCGAGTTCGATGACCCGGTCTTCCAGGGTCTCTACTCGCGCCCGCTGCCGGCAGGGGGGCGCACGGCGGAGCTGTTCGTGGAAGGGGTGCACTGCGCCGCGTGCGTCTGGCTGGTGGAGAAGCTGCCGCTCGTCGCGCCCGGCGTGACCGAGGCGCGCCTGGACATGCGTCGGAGCCTCGTGCGCGTCACGTGGGACGAGGGCACCACCGCGCTCTCCGCCGTGGCGCGGGCGCTGGACACGCTGGGCTACCCTCCCCATCCGGCGCGCGACGCGCGAGCCCGCGAGCGCCGGCGCGCCGAGGACCGCCGGTACCTCGTGCGCCTCGGGGTGGCGGGCGCGTGCGCGGGCAACGTGATGGTGCTGGCCCTGGCCCTCTACGCGGGCGCGTTCGACGCGATCGACTCGGCGTACGGCACGCTCTTCCGGTGGACCAGCCTCGCGCTGAGCGCCCTGGCCCTCGCCTGGCCGGGGAGCGTCTTCTTCCGCGGCGCGATCGGCGCGTTGCGCACGCGCACCCCGCACATGGATGTGCCGATCGCCCTCGGCCTGGGTGCGGGGGCGGTCTGGAGCGCCTGGTGCACCCTCCGGGGCGTGGGCGACGTCTACTTCGACTCGCTCTCGGTGCTGGTCTTCGCGCTCCTCGCCGGTCGCTGGGTCCAGCAGCGTCAGCAGCGCTGGACCGGGGACGCCGTCGAGCTGCTCTTCTCGATGACTCCCACGTCGGCCCGGCGGGTCGAGGGCGATGCGCTGCGCGATGTTCCCATCGAGGCCCTGCGCGTCGGGGATGAGGTCGAGGTTCGCGCCGGCGAGTCACTCCCCGCCGATGGCATCGTGGTCCGGGGCGAGTCGAGCGTCGACCAGGCCCTGCTGACCGGGGAGTCGGCTCCGGTGCAGGTCGGCCCGGGGGACGCCGTGGCCGCGGGCGCGGTCAATCTCGCTTCGGGCCTGCGCGTCCGCGTGGAGGCGGCGGGCGCGGGCACGCGCATCGCGCGCCTCATGGCCCTTGTCGAGGAGGGGGCGGCGCGCCGGGCTCCCATCATCCAGCTCGCCGACCGCCTCGCCCGCTGGTTCCTGCGGGCCGTCATCCTCGGCGCGATCGCGACGCTCATCGCCTGGGTCTGGATCGACCCGGCCCGCGCCGTGGGGAACACCGCGGCGCTCCTGATCGTGTGCTGCCCCTGCGCCCTGGGGCTCTCCACGCCCCTGGCCCTGACCGTCGCCATCGGTCGCGCCGGTCGCGCCGGCGCGCTCATCAAGGGCGGGGACGCCGTCGAGCGCCTCGCGGGGCGCGGAACGATCTACCTCGACAAGACCGGCACCATCACCGATGGCCGGCTGGCCGTTCAATGGTGGGCCGGCGATGAGTCGGTCCGGGGGCTGGCCGCGGCCCTGGAGCGCGACTCGTCGCATCCCATCGCCCGCGCGCTGGGCGCGGAGGACGGGGCGAACCCGACCGGCACGGGAGTCGTGCAGACGACGGGCGGCGGCGTGGTCGGTCGGGTGAGCGGTCGCGAGGTCGTGGTCGGTTCGCCGGCGTTCGTATCGGGGCGTGCGGGCGCCGAGCCCTCGTGGCTGGAGGATGAGCTCGACCGGGCACTGGCCAACGGCCTGACGCCCGTGCTCGTGGCGGTGGATGGTCGGGTCGCGGCCCTCGCGGCGCTGGGCGATTCCATCCGTCCCGACGCCCCCGGCGCGGTGGCGCGCCTGCGCGGGCTGGGCTGGCGAGTCGGGATTCTCTCGGGCGATCACCCGCGCGTCGTGGAGCGGGTGGCGGACCGTCTCCGGATCGAGCCCGCCATGGCGCGCGGCGCGCTCTCGCCCGAGGAGAAGCTCGCCGTGATCCGGGCCGCCGGGCGCGAGGGTCCGGTGGTCATGGTCGGGGATGGAGTCAACGATGCCGCCGCCCTGGCCGCCGCGGGCGTGGGGATCGCCGTGCGCGGCGGGGCCGAGGCCAGCCTGGCCGCGGCCGACATCTATCTCAACCAGCCGGGCCTCCGTCCCCTGGCTGACCTGGTCGTGGGCGCGCGACGGACCATGCGCGTCGTCAATCGGAATCTCGGCGCCTCGCTCGCGTACAACCTGCTGGCCGCGGGCCTGGCGGCGGGCGGCGTGCTCACGCCGCTGATCGCCGCGGTGCTCATGCCCGTCAGCTCCCTGACGGTCCTCACCTCGTCCCTGCGATCGCGCAGCTTCGGAGCCCGACCATGAGCGTCATCTACATCGTCCTTCCGCTCGCCCTCGCGCTGGCGGGCGCGGCGCTGTGCGGGTTCATCTGGGCGGCCCGCGCCGGACAGTTCGACGATCTCGACACGCCCGCCGTGCGCGCAGCCTTCGAGGACGATGCGCCGACGAAGCCCCCGGGCCGGGGCGGGCGTGCCGCGCCCCAGGAACGACCGACCTGATCGCGCTTGGCGTGGCCCCGATTGGGGTGAACACCCCGGAGCGCGGGGCGAGTGCCCGGCGTTCGGACATGGCCGTTGATCGTGGTTGTCGTCGGCGGTAGGCTGCACACGAGCCCGGGCCGGTCCGTTGCGCGAAGCGGACGTGCGATCGCCTGTCGCGCGAGCGGCGCCCCGCTTTCGAAGGAGAGCTCCATGCATCGGTTCATCTCGTGCGGCCTGGTCGGGATCGTCTGCGGGTTCACCCCGGCCGTCGCCCGTCCCGTCATCGAGGACTTCGAGCACGGCAACGTCGCGCTGTGGCCCCTCCAGACGCAGGGATCAACCATGACGATCGACCCCGCGGCCGCCCATGACGGGAGCCTGGGGGCCCAGTACTTCAGCGGACCGTCGGAGTGGCGGACCCGGTTCGACATCGTCACGTCCCCCGGGAACAAGTACCGCCTGTTCGTCCGCTGCCGGGGCGGCGAGCACTCGGGGCGCATCTACTTCGGCGTCGGGTCGTCGCAGGGGGGCACGCTCTCGGCCGTCTTCGCGCCCAACAGCGACGAGATTCTCATCCAGTCCAACAGCGGCTACACCGAGTTCAACGACCTTCGCTCGGCGGTCTACCACCCGGCCCTCAACACCTGGTACGTGCTCGAGTTCGACTGGGGGGCCGATACCCGGATGGTGGCACGGCTCCTGGACGAATCGGCGACGACCGTGCTGGCCGAGACCAGCCCCCTGTGGGGCACCCCCGTCCCCGGAGGAATGGCCCTGCGGGGCTTCACGGGCAACTGGAGCGCCCCGGTGTACAACGACGCCGACACCATCTCCGTCATCGAGGGCTGCTACCCCGACTGCGACGGCTCGGGCACCCGAAACGTCAACGACTTCATCTGCTTCCAGACCGCCTTCGCGACGGCGAACCCGTACGCCGACTGCAACCGCGACACGATCCTCAACGTCAACGACTACATCTGCTTCCAGACGAGCTTCGCCCTCGGCTGCCCGTAGGGCCGCGCGCGGGCCCTCGGCTGCCGAGTCCAAAAACGACCGCCGCGGGCCTAAGGGCCCGCGGCGGGGATCGGGAAGTGGAGGCGACGAGACTCGAACTCGTGACCTCTTCCATGCCATGGAAGCGCTCTACCAAAACTGAGCTACGCCCCCGATCGGCACCCACCGGCCGGGATGTCTCCCCCGGCCGGGTCCGGCAATCGTAGTGGCACGGGTGGGAGGGTCAACCCTCGTGCGATGCGCGCCCCGGATCGGGCCCCGGCGCCTCGGCGCCGACCCGGGGCTCTCCCGCCGGGCGCGCCAGCGCCCGGTCCACCGCCTCCCGCACGGCCTCGACCGTGATCCGGTCCACGCGGCATCGCTCGGGATGGTCGTCGGCCACCAGCTCCGCGGGCAGCGTCGGGTCGGCCCGAAGGATCGTCTCGCCCCCGGCGGCGGGGATCGTCGTCCAACGGGGGTCGGTCGGTCCGAAGAGCGTCACGAGCGGCACGCCGAACGCGCCCGCGAAGTGGCGCGGCCCGGTGTCGTTGGTGACCAGGATCGCGGCGCCCCGCACGATCCCCTTGAGGCTCCCGATGGTGACGCCCAGTCGGGCCAGGTTCACGACCGGGGCCCGAGCCTGGACCACGAGCGCCTCGATCAGCTCCGTTTCTCCCGGCGACCCGTTGACGAGCACGTGGCAACCGTGCGCCTGGAACAGGTGGTCCGAGATGGCCGCGAACCGTTCGATCGGCCAGCGCTTGGCCGGGTTGTTGCCTCCGGGGTTCAGGACCGCCCAGCGCGAGCCGGGCTCGATGCCCGCCCGGGCCAGGAGGTCGGCCGTCACCCGCGCCTGCGGCTGGGTCACGGCCAGCTCGAGGCGGGCGCCCGGCGGGAGCGTGAAGGCGTACGGGTCCGGTCCGGCGCGCTCCGGCGCGAGTGCCGGCGTGGCGGGGTCGATGAAGCAGCGTGCCGCGTGGTGGTAGTACACCACCGCCGGCACCGGGGCCCAGCCCCCGTCGCGACGCGGGGCCCGCAGGCGCTGCGTGAGCAGAAGCCCGCGCGAATCGCGGTCGTACCCCACCCGGCGCGGGATCCCCGCCAGGCGCGTGACCAGCGCGGAGGAGAACGAGTTGGTGAGCAGGAGCGCGCCGTCGTAGCGCCGGGCCCGCACCCGCGCGGCCACCCGCTTGGGGCCCATCATCCCCACCGGCCGGTCCGCGTGCACCTCGTCGAAGAGGTCCAGGCCGGCGAGCACCTCGTCGATCCCGGGGCGAACCAGGAGGCCGAGCAGGGCCCCGCGGTGCGCCTCGCGCACCAGGCGCAGGGCGGGCGTCGCCATCACGGCATCGCCCAGCCACGAGGGCATCACGATGAGGAGTCGCTGGCTCAAGCGCGAGGTTCGACCGCCGCGGGCACGCCTCGGCGACACGCCGGCGGGCGCCCGGAGGCGGCACAAGGCTACGCCGGCGAGCGGAGGATGTGGTCGGCGGCCGCCTCGAGGTCCGGGAGCGGGATGCCCTCGCCGATCCTCAGGCAGCGCTCCGGGCGCAGGCCCGCCCGCACGCCGGCCTCCACGTCGCGCGGGGCATCTCCCACCAGCCAGGAGGCCGCCGCCCCGACCCCGAACTCGCGCAGGCCCGCGACGATCATGCCGGGTCCGGGCTTGCGCCAGTCGTGGTCCATCGCGTAGCGCGCCACGGCGCCCGTTCGGAGGCAGGGCGAGTAGTAGAGGCCGTCGATCGTGGCCGCGGGTTGGGCCCCTCTCAGAAGCTCGCGCATCCGATCGTTGGTCTCCTCGATTTGCCCGGGCGTGCAGATCCCCTCGGCGATCCCGGCCTGGTTGGTCACCACGATCAGCAGGTATCCCGCCGCACGCAGCCGGGCGCAGGCCCAGGCCGCGCCCGGGAGGAGGCGCACCAGCGCGGGATCGAACAGGTCCCCGGGGTGCGCGGTGTGCGCGGTCGCGTCCTTGTTGTCGATGAGCGTGTCGTCCCGATCGAGGAACACGGCCCGGCGCATGGTCGGAGCGTAGCGGACCCGGGGGAGCCGGGCTCGACGGCGCGGGCCCGCCTAGCCTCTCGCGAGCCTCCATGCGAATCGCCGACCGCGAGATAGGGCCCGGGGCGCCGGTGTACATCATCGCCGAGCTGGGCGTGAACCACGACGGGCGCGTCGAGCGGGCTGTCGAACTGACGGATGCCGCGGCCGAGGCCGGCGCCGACGCCGTCAAGCTCCAGCTCTTCCGGACCGACCTGCTGCTGAGCCGGGCGGCGCGGCTGGCGGCGTACCAGCGCGCCGCCGGAGAGTCGGACCCCATCGCCATGCTCCGGCGCCTGGAGCTGCCGGCCGATGGCATGGCCCGCGTCGTGGATCGCGCCCACCACCACGGCCTGCACGCGATCGTCACGGTCTTCAGCACCGACCTCGTGGCCGAGGCCGAGGCCCTGCGGTTCGATGCCTACAAGACCGCCTCGCCCGACATCGTCCACAGGCCCCTGCTCGACGCCCTGGGCGCGACGGGCAGACCGCTGATCGTGAGCACGGGGGCGAGCACGCTGGACGAGGTCGCCCGCGCCCTCGGGTGGCTGCGCGATGTCCGACGCCGCCTCGCCCTCCTCCAGTGCGTGAGCGCGTATCCCACGCCGGAGGAGCGTGCCGAGCTCGGCGGCATCCCCGCCCTGCGCGAGATCTTCGACGGGCCCGTCGGGTACAGCGACCACACACGCGCCCCGGACCTGGCCCGTGCCGCCGTCCTCGCGGGCGCGTGCCTGCTCGAGAAGCACCTGACGCTCGACCGCGCCGCGCCCGGTCCGGACCACGCGGCCTCGCTCGAGCCGCTCGAGTTCAGGGAGTACCACGACCTGGCCGTCGCGGCGCACGGCGCGGGGCCGGGCTCGAGCGTGCCGCCCGCACGCAAGCAGGTGCTCGATATTGAGGCGGACGTTCGTCGCCTCTCGCGCCAGTCGCTCACGACCCGACGCGACCTGCCCGCGGGCCACCGGCTGACCCGCGACGATCTGACCATCAAACGTCCCGGCACGGGCCTGGAGCCGTGGCGTCTGGACGAGATCATCGGGAGGCAGACGTCCCGTGCCCTCGAGGCGGACGTGCCCCTGGCCGAGGGCGATGTCGAGTAAGCCACGGGGCCGATGGACCCTAGCGAAGCACCCTCACCGGGAGGCCCGGGTATAAGCCGGAGGGGGTCCCGCCGGGTGTCCGCCTTCTCCGTGTCTTGGGTGCGGTGATGGTCCGATCGGTCAACGCCAACAATGGACCGTGACCGACTCGCCCACCCGCATCGCCATCGTGACGGGCTCGCGCGCCGAGTTTGGTCTTCTGCGACCGGTCATCCGCGCGGTCCGGGACCACCCTCGTCTGCAGGCGCTCGTCGTGGCCGCGGGCTCGCATCTCGTTTCTCCGGCCGAGACCTACCGCGATGTGAAGGGGGAGTTTCCCGACTTGATCGCCGGCGCGATTCCCATGCAGGTCGCCGGGCGGACCACGCGGGCCGACGATGCCGAGTCGCTCGGCGTGGGCCTCGCCCGATTCGCCCGCCTGTTCGCGCGGCTCGCGCCCGCCTGGGTCGCGGTACTGGGTGACCGGATCGAGGCCCTCGCCGCGGCCGGCGCCGCCGCCGTTGCCGGTCTGGCGGTGGCGCACATCCACGGCGGCGACCGGGCCGAGGGGATCGCGGACGAGTCGATCCGCCACGCGATCACGAAGCTGGCCCATCTGCACCTGGCGGCGACGAGGCAGTCCGCCGAGCGCATCGAGCGGATGGGGGAGGCGCCCGAGCGGATCCGGGTGGTCGGCTCGCCCGCCCTGGACGACCTGGGCGCCATCGAGCCCCTGGCCGACGGGCCGTGGCGGGACCTCGGCGCGCCCGACACGGTCCTCCTGCTCCACCCGGTCGGGCGACCGCCCGAGGACGAGCGGCGCGGCGCGGCGGCCGCCCTCGCGGCGTTGCACGCGGCCGAGCGCCGCGTCCTCGCCCTCCACCCCAATCTCGATCCGGGGCGCGATGGGATTCTGAACGCCCTGGCCGATGCCCGGAGCACCGGCGCACGCGTGATCTCCCACCTGGCGCGCGACCGTTTCCTCGCGCTGCTCCGGCGTCTGGCTTCGGACGGGGGTGTGCTCGTGGGCAACTCGTCGGGGGCGCTCATCGAGGGCGCGGCGCTCCGACTTGCGGCGGTCAACATCGGCCCCCGTCAGAAGGGGCGCGAGCGCGGGTCTAACGTCGTCGATGCGGACGAGACGTCCGAGTCGATCCGCGCGGCGCTGCGCCGGGCTCTGGCCCTCGACCGCGGGGCCATCACCCACCCCTTCGGGGATGGGCACGCCGGGCCTCGCATCGCCGACGCCCTGGCCTCGATGGACCCTCGGGCTTTCGGGTTTACGCGCAAGCTCAACACCTACTGAGGCGTTCCGACCGCCCGCGGGCCGCGCTCGCCCGGCGCTGATTATCCGGACGCTCGCCCCCGGTCCCGCCGACTCGGACCAAAGTGCCAGGTCCCAATCGCCGATGCTCGCCCGAGGTCCCAGATCCCTTCGCACCTCGGGGAGCACGCGATCATGAGCACGACGGCCGCCCAACGCGATCAGCTCGTGGCCGACGCCCTGCGCGAGATCAGCCACATCGCGACGCTCCCGGAGATCACGCTCAAGATCGTGCAGATGGTCGAGGACCCGCGCTCGACGGCGCAGGACCTCCACAAGGTCATCGCCAACGACCCCGCCCTCTGCTCGCGGATTCTGAAGGTCGTCAACTCCTCGTTCTACGGGCTGCCGGGACAGATCGGCTCGATCAACCGGGCCATCGTCATGCTCGGGCTTAACGCGGTGAAGAACATCGCCATCGCCGCCAGCCTCGCCAAGCTCTTCCGCGGCGGCGACCTGACCCCCAACTTCTCGGCCCGGACCCTCTGGCTGCACTCCGTGGCGACCGCCGCCATCTCCAAGCTCTCGGCCGACAAGCTCGGCTTCGCCTTCGCCGACGAGGCCTTCCTCGCCGGGCTGATCCACGACATCGGCGTCATGGTCGAGATGCAGTACGACCGCAACCGTCTCATCGAGGTGCTCCAGCGCGTCGGGCCCGATCGCGACGGCGTCCCCGCCATGGAGATGCTCGAGATCGAGGAGAGCGTCTTCGGCGCCACCCACCAGGACTTCGGCGCCGCCCTCTGCCACAAGTGGAAGTTCCCGAACTCGTTCGCGCTCGTCACCGGGCACCACCACAACCCGCTGGCGCTGCCGGCCGACTCGCGCACGCTGACCTGCCTCGTCCACGTGGCCGACCGCCTGGCCGCCGAGAGCGCGCAGGGATTCCGCCTCGATATCGTGTCCACCGAGATCGACGCCGCCGTGCTGGGCGAGCTCAAGCTCGGGTCCGAGAAGCTGTCAGAGATCCGTCAGGAGATCCCCACCCACCTGAAAAATGTGGAGACGCTCCTCGCCTAGCCGATGGACCAAGGGACGCCCCCCAACGGGGGCCGGCGCGGGAGACCGCGCCCTCACGAGATTCCAGCCCCGCGCACGCGGGTCGAGACGAGCTCTCTCTTTCTCCCTCCGGGCGGCCGCATGAAAGTGTGGCCGCCTTTTTCATGGGCTGTTCTCGGCGCTGGGCCACACGCGTCGGCCCTACGCAGCCGGGGGTCGGCATCGGCATTGGGCCGGCCGGTCCATCCACGCGGTGGATCGGCGCCGGAAACGTCGCGTGAGGCCCAGGACACGCGGGATCCCCCGCCGGTGTGCCTGGCGGTCCGGGGGATCCCGCGTCATCACGGGTCACTCGGTGAGTCATTCGATGTCGGGGTTGAAGAACAGCGTCACGAAGGGGTGATAGTCACCGATGATCTCGAAGCGTTCCGGATCGGAGCGCCGGCCGTTGTGGTCCACGAAGACAACGTAGAACCCGTCCTCGAGGCCGCGGATGAGGGCCCGCCCGTTCCTGTCGGTCCAGAACACGTGGGCCGTGCTCTCCGGGATATCCAGGCGCTGGACCGTCACGGGAAGACCGGGGAGCGGCTCGAAGGTGAGCGAGTGGAGCACGGTGACGGTCGCCGTGCCCATGCTCGATGGCGCCGGGGGCGGCCCGCCGCCGAGGAGCGCGGAGGCCGAGAGTGGCGTGGCGGGCCCGCCCGCGGCCGCGAGCAAAGCCGTCAGCACCGTGTTGGCAAGCATGCTGGTCCTCATGGGAAGTCCTCCTTTCGCACCTATACCCATACGTCGTGGGGCGCGAAAAAACCCCCGCGTGTCGCATTGTTTTGTTCGGTTCACCGGAGGGTCGCGGAATGATCGCAGGATGTGGGGGCCGGCTGCGAACGGCGCGCGGGCGGAATGCGAACCTCTCGTGATGCGGGATTCATGGGCGAAGCGCGACGTGCATGCGATGCGATCAACGCGCGAGACTAGTCGAAGAACCAGACACCGGCATCGACCGGGTCCCACCGCGCGAAAGCGAATCCGACGCACCACGCACCCGCGAACGCCAGCACGGCCAGGACCGCGTGCGCCCAGCGCCGGCGCCAGACCAGGACCGCCACGGGCCATCCCAACCCGGCGAGCGAGAGCGGGATCAGCAGGAAGCCGAACTGGGCGATCGCGTAGACCGTCCCGCCGATACCGGCCAGCTCCTTGGGATCGTCCATTCCCCAGCGGTGTGGCCAGCGGCCAAGTTCGAGTCGCGCCGCGACCAGGGCCAGGTGCATGAGGGCGACGAACCCGAGTGGCCCGCACCCGATCCAGCCGGCCAGCCACACCATTCGATGCGCGCTCGCGCGCCGAGCGGCCGCCGGGGCGAACGTCGATGGATCGGAGCGATCGAAGGCGCGCCCGCACTCCGGGCAGCGGGGCTCGGTCAGACCGCTCAGGTCGTAGCGGCACCCGAGGCACTCCATCGCGTCAGATTACACCAGTTACCGCCGCTCCGATGGCTCGCGTCGCGGTTGGTCGCTCGGCGCGCCGAAGAGCGCGATCTGGCCGGCCCGCTCCGGCCGCCGGAACGCCGCGGTGTTCAGGGGACGGCTCGGCCGATCCAGCCCGTGCCGACCGGCAAACAGCTTGAAGATCGCGCGCGTCTGCTCGGCGATCTTGCCCGTCCCCTTCTGGCGCGCGAAGGGCGTCGCGTCGTAGAGCGCCCCGCCGCGCATCTGCCGGACCAGGCTCTCGATGTGCGCGCCCCGGTCGGGGAACTCACGGCGCACCCAGTCCAGGAACAGCGCCTTGACCTGGTGGGGGAGGCGGAGCATGACGTACCCGGCCGAGCGCGCCCCCGCCTCGGCCGCGGCCTCGAGCAGCGCGGGGATCTCCCGGTCGTTGAGCCCCGGCACGATGGGCGCGGTCATGACGGCGACGGGGATGCCCGCGGCGGAGAGCTCGCGCACGGCCGCGAGCCGGTCGCGCGGGCTCGAGGCACGCGGCTCCATCTTCCGCGCCAGCTCGGGGTCGAGCGTGGTGATGCTCAGGGCCACGCTCGCCGCGCCGTGGCCCGCCAGCTCGCGCAGCAGGTCCAGGTCGCGCGTGACCAGCCGGCTCTTGGTGACGATCCCCACCGGCTGGCGGCACTCGGCCATCACCTCCAGGCACGCCCGCGTGATCCGGAGCCGGCGCTCGACCGGCTGGTACGGATCGGTCACGCCCGACATCATCATCGACTCGCCCCGCCACCCCGGCTTGCCCAGCTCCCTCCGGAGCAACTCCGGGGAGTCGAGCTTGGCGAAGATCTTCGTATCGAAGTCCAGTCCGCAGGAGAGTCCGAAGTACTCGTGTCCGGGACGGGCGTAGCAGTAGACGCACCCGTGCTCGCACCCGCGATAGGGGTTGATGCTCCACTTCATGGGCAGGTCGGGCGAATCGATCCGGTTGATGATCGTTCGCGCGTCGTCCCGGAAGACCGAGGTCGCAACCTGCTTCCCGCCCGGGCAGTCGGCGGCCAGCTCGTCGAGGTGTTCACCCAGGACGTGGAGGGCGATGGGCTCGAACCGGTTGGCCGGATTGAGCTGGACCGCCCGGCCACGGATGCGGCCATGCGTGGTGGCGTCGGGATGCTCACCGCCGTGCGACATATACCGAGTATATGCCGAACGAGCGATTCCGGCTATCGCTCCACGATGGTCGGCTTGCCCCGCTCGCCGCGCTTCTTCCACTGGTTGAACGCGCTCTCCCGGTCGGGGAAGTCCGCGGTGGTGAACACGAGCTTGGAGGACCCGACCTCGATCTCGTCCTGGTCCTTGAGTTCGACCTCGGTCGTCACCGCCCGGCCGTTGAAGCGGGTGCCGTTGGCGCTCTTCATGTCGAGGGCGATGTACGAGCCCTTGTCGGAGCGGCGGATCTGGAGGTGCTTGCGGCTGACCTTGTCGTCGTTGACCTGGACGGCCGCGCCCTCATCGCGCCCGACGACGATGGTGCGGTTGCCGAGGGGGTAGTAGGCCCCCTGGCTGGGACCGGAGACGATGAGGAGAGAGGCCATGGGAGCGGCTCCGCTTGGGGGTTGGTCAGCCTACCGCGCCGGGCAGGATCCCACAACGGCGGGTGATGGGCGTCGACGGGGCAACCGAGACGCGACCGTGAGGGAGCCCGGATGCCCCGCGCTCACGAAGACGCTATCCCAACGGCCCGCCCTGCCCGTTGAGCACGTAATCCACCGCCGGCGGAACGTCCGACCGGTGCCAGAGGTAGCGCGTGCTTCCGTGGCGCGAGGCGCTCCTTCGGAGGATCCGTCGCGTCGGTCGGACGGATCGGGCATCCAACCTCCCTTACGGTCGCGTCTCGGTCGTTCCCACCGAAAGGTGGACCGCCCGCTTCGCGATCTCGCTCCGCACACCCTCCACGAATCCCGCGAGGGGCATCGCGCCGAGGTCCTTCTGGACGCCCCGGGCGCGGACGGAGACCGCGTTCTGCTCCTCGTCGCGCGGGCCGACCACCAAGAGGTAAGGGATCTTCCACTCCGTCGCGGCCTTGATCTTGGCCTGGATCCGCTCGTTGGAGCCGTCGAGCGTCGCGCGGATGCCGGCGTCCTTCAGGGCGGCGAGCACACGCTCGCCGTAGGCCTGGGTCTTGTCGCTGATGGGCAGCACGCGCACCTGCTCGGGGGACAGCCACGTCGGGAACGCCCCCGCGAAGTGCTCGATCAGCACGCCGCAGAACCGCTCCATGCTCCCGAACGGCGCGCGGTGGATCATCACCGGGCGGTGGGGCTTGTTGTCCGGCCCGATGTAGGAGAGGTCGAAGCGCTGGGGCAGGTTGTAGTCCACCTGCACGGTGCCGAGCTGCCACTCGCGCCCGATCACATCCTTCACGATGAAGTCGATCTTGGGTCCGTAGAACGCCGCCTCGCCCGGCTCCTGGCTGAAGGGCACGCCCAGCGACTTGGCCGCGGCCAGGCAGGCCGCCTCCGCCTTGTCCCAGTTCTCCTTCGAGCCGGTGTACTTGCCACTGTCCGGGTCGCGCAGGCCGACGCGCACGCGATACTGGGTCATGCCCAGGGCGGCGAAGACGATCTTGACCAGGTCGAGGCAGCCCTGGACCTCCTGCCCGATCTGGTCCTCGGTGCAGAAGAGGTGGGCATCATCGACGGTGAACGAGCGCACGCGGGTCAGGCCGGTCAGCTCGCCCGACTGCTCCCAGCGATAGACCGTGCCGAACTCGGCGAGGCGCACGGGCATGTCGCGGTAGCTGTGCGGGCTGCTCCCGAAGATCTTGATGTGGTGCGGGCAGTTCATCGGCTTGAGCAGGAACCCGTCGATGAGGCGCTCGTCGGGCTGGATCCGCTCGGCGGGGATGAGGTCGCGACCGGTGCGGTCCTTCAGGGCCGCGGCCAGGCGCCCGGAGACGCCCTCGACGCGGTTCATCATGTCCGCGCAGGAGCAGCCCTCGGTCATGAGCTTCCCGAGGGCCTCGCGCTCGACGATGGGCGGGTACTGGCTGTCCTTGTAGTAGGGGAAGTGGCCGCTGGTCTTGTAGAGCTCGAGGCGCCCGATGTGGGGGGTGAAGACCTCGACGTAGCCGCGCTTGCGCAGCTCGGCGCTGACGAAGTCCTGCAGCTCGCGGCGTACGATGGAGCCGGCGGGGGTCCAGAGGATCAGGCCCTGGCCCACATCCTCATCGATGTGGAAGAGGCGCAGGTGCTTCCCGATGACGCGATGGTCGCGGTCCTTAGCCTCCTCGCGCTGGCGGAGGTACGCGTCGAGTTCCTCGCGCGAGCCGAAGGCGGTGCCGTAGACGCGGGTGAGACGGTCGGAGTTCTCGTCGCCGTGCCAGTAGCTCGACGCCAGCGAGAGGACGACGGCCGCGCCGATGCGCCCGGTGCTCGGCACGTGCGGCCCGCGGCAGAGGTCCTCCCAGTTGCGCCCCGGGGCGCCGGTGGCGTAGAAGGAGAGTGCTGCGTGCAGAGTGCTGCGTGCTGCGGCGGGCGGCGCGGCCTTGGGGCCCTTGTAGACGGAGGAGGGAAGGCCGAGGGCGCGCTCGGCGTTGTCGAGCTTGTACTTGTTCCCCTCGCGCTGGAGCTTCGGGAGCCCCTCGGGGGCGGGGACCTCGTACCGGGTGAACGGCCGGTTCTCCGCGATGATCGCCGCCATCCGCTCGTTGATGGCCGCGAACTGCTCGCTCGAGAGCTTCCTGCCCGCGGGCACGGCCATGTCGTAGAAGAACCCGGTGTCGGTGGGCGGACCGTAGGCGAGCAGGACCTCGCGCCCCACGACATCCTGGATCGCCTCGGCCATCACGTGGGCCGCGGAGTGGCGCATCAGGGTCAGGGCATCGGGATCGACGGTGCCGTCGCGCTTCTTCGGCGTCACGATGGAGATCGCGCAGTCGCGATCGATGACGACGGAGAGGTCGCGCAGCTCGCCATCGATGCGGCAGCCGAGGGCGTCCTTGGCCAGGCGCGGGCCGATCGAGGCGGCGACCTCGAGCCCGGTGACGGGCTTGTCGAAGGACTTGGTCTTGCCATCGGGGAGGGTGACGGTGGGCATGGGTTGGGTCCTGGGAAGAACAGCAGAGCAGCGGATCGGTAAAGCAGCAAATCGACCGGTCGGGACGGGGCAGTGCAGGAGCGATTTGTCAGGTCTTGTCGAACGCGTACAGACGTAGCGCAAAGCACTCGGGGCAGCGGTAGGCCGACACTTTGAAGCCCTCCTTGAGCTGGGCCCGCCTGGCCTCGCCGGACCAGAGGCTCGGTTCCGGCTCGCCCGCGCACCACCGGGGCAGATGGACCGCGGCGCCGTGCCCGAGGTCGGTCAGGAACCCAGGTTCCATGTCCTTCTTGCACACGAGGCAGACGGGTTGGTGGGCCATGGCGTGGTCTCGCGGAGCCGGCAGTATCCGAAAAAACAAGCCCGGCCGCATCGGGCCGGGCTGTGAGGCATCACGGTTCGCGGGTACCGGCCCTACCCGCGGGCTGGAGTCGTGCGCGTCGTCGTCGTGCGGCGGAACATGACGGGCAGAGTGTAGCGCGGCGGGCGCGGACGGGCGAGACCGCAGCATGCCAAGACAGGGCGGCGATGGTCCGGGTGCTGGTGATCCGCAGGCGGCGAGGCCACGGAACCGGATCGGCGTCAGGGAGTCGTACTGGGTATGGGCAGGCGCGGGCATCCCGGCGGGGCATGGGTCGCGGCGATGACAGGCCTCGCCGGGGCGATCGGCGGCGGGGTCGTGGTGGTGGTCGCCCTGACACCGTTCATGCCGTTGCGGGTGACGGTGATGCCCCAGACCGAGCCCGCCTTGCCGCCGGAGCTGGTGGGCGTACGCGTGACGGTGCCCGAGGGCGCGACGATCCAGGAGGCGTTCGAGGCGATCGGCCGGGCCGCGAACATGCCGGTTCGAGTCGCCTGGTGGGATGTGCTGGGCAAGGATGGCGGGAGGGCTGTCGCGGTTCGATCGGGATTGGAGGGCGCGACGATTCCCGAGGCGCTCGAGATACTGGCCGGCGACCTCGGGTGGGTGCACGCCCCCGAAATCGACGTTCGTCTGCGTGGCGGAAGGATCGAGATCGCAACGCGCGATCACTTCGAGCTCGACGAGCGGGTCGAGGTGTGGTACGACCTCTCCGGGTACCTGCGGCGGTGGACTCACGCGTACCAACGGGGCCGCCAGCAGGCGGCGGAAGACCGCCTTCAGGAGGTCGTCGACCTCGTGCAGGAGCTGTGCTCCCCGGACTGCTGGATCGACTACGGCGGCCGGACGGGCTCGATCAGAACCGTGGACACCCGGCTGATCGTCACCGCGCCCCCTCGGGTGCAGGAGCAGGTGCAGCGAGCCCTGATCGAGCACGCCAAGGGCCGCC
>CAYWOF010000002.1:20993-25925 GCA_964459825.1 uncultured Phycisphaeraceae bacterium
CTGCTGGGGCGGCTGAGCGGGGCCACGGAACCGGCCGAACACGCCTGGGAACCGCTCGCGGAATCCCCGCGTACCGCTCTTGACCGATATATCCATAACCGATATATTGGTAAGCGCATGCCCCGACCCGCCCCCAGCTCCTCCCCCGCCGACCTCGAACTGGTCGTCCTCTCGGTCCTCGACGATGGCCCCGCCTACGGCTACGCCATCACCAAGCGGGTCGCCGCGGGCTCCGATGGCGGCCTGGCCCCGGGCCCCGGGGTCCTCTACCCCCTCCTGGCCCGCCTGGAACGGTCCGGGCTGATCGCCTCCAGCTGGGAGGAGGTCAAGTCCGACCGGGCGGAGGTGGCTGCGCCCGGACGCCGGCGCAAGTGGTACCGGCTGACCCCGAAGGGCCGCCGGCGCCTGGCCCAGCGGATCGAGGCCCATCGCGGCTTCGTGGCCATGATCGAGGCCTTCATCGGGAAGGCGGAGGGGGATCGCGGATGATCGCTCGCCCCTCGATCCCGCGGCCCGGGCGGGCGCCGCTCCGGCGCGCGTCGCAGGTGAATCCCGATTCCCTGGGCGATGGGGATGCCATCGGCGCCTGGCTGGCCCGCGTCGCCACGCTGGTCGGCGGCCCGGCCCGGCGCCGGGACGAGATCCATGATGAACTCGAGTCGCACCTGCGCGAGCGGGCCCGCGACCTGATGGTCAGCGGGCTCGACGAGGCCCAGGCGGTCAGCCGGGCCATCGGCGAGCTAGGCGATGCCGCGGAGCTGGCGTCGCGATACCGGAACCTGTCAAGCGGAAGAAGGAGGCTGGCGATGAACGTGCTCTTCCTCGGTGTGACGGCGGCGGCGGTGGCGGGCGGCGTCGCGCTGTGGTCCCCGCGTGCGGCGTGCCCGCCGGAGACGCAGCCAGCGCCGGTCGGGGACATCCCGCTGGCGTACCAGATTCGGCTGGACCGGGCGGCGCTCCAGCCGCAGATCCGGCTCGAGCCCTCCGTGTTCCGGCCGCTGATGCTGGAGCTGGCCCTTCAGCGTGCGATGATCGGCGAGATCAGCGCGCAGGACACGCCGCTCGAGGGGGTGCTGGGCATGGTCGCCGAGGCCTCGGGCGCCCGGCTCTTCGTGCGCTGGGGCAGCCTGGACCGCGCGGGCGTGGAGCGCAACACCCCGATCAACGTGAGCGTGCCGGCGGGGGACATCTCCGCGGCCTTCGAGGCCATCAACGAGGCGATCGACCCGGCGCGCGAGCCGGGGCAGCGGGCGATCGAGTACCGCCTGGCCGACGGGGTGCTCGAGGTCGCGACCACGGAGTACTTCGACCGGCGGGATGCGCAGCTGGTCCGCTACGAGATCGGCGACCTGCTCGACCAGGGCGTGGAGGCGGAGTCGATCATCGGGCTGCTGGCCGACTTCGTCGAGCCGGAGCGGTGGACGCAGAACGGCGGGATCGCCGCGTCGCAGCGGATCGTCGGGCGCTCCATGTTCGTCAAGGCCCCGGCCCGGATGCACACGGGCGTCGAGTGGATGCTCAAGGAGCTGCGCGCCGGCGAGGGCCTGGCGGCGCCGCAGCGGGAGGGGGCGGCCGATCCGGTCGCCGACCCCAACGCGGCCCTCGAGACGCTGCGGCGCTTCATCATCCAGCACGTGGCTGCGGATGATGCGCTCAACGACCTCAAGGGGTTGCAGTCGATCCGCGAGGTGGACTTCAACGGCTTCGTGTCCGATCCGCGGACCAACTCGATCATCGGGAAGGCGAGGCCCGCGTACCTGGACCTCGTGGCACGGGCGCTGCGCGACATCGACGTGGAGCGGAACGACAAGGGTCGGTCTCATTTCGAGCGCTGATCACCGCCCGTGCGCGGTGGGTCGGGCCCGCCAAGCGCCCGCCGAACCCCGGAGGGCCCGCGGCGGTCGCGATCGGGTGGCCTCGGGGGGCATGACCTCAACATCCGAGGGCGAAGCTCGTCTGGAAGCAGACGTAGTCGTTGACGTTGTGCACGCCATCCCCATCGCAATCGGCGTAGGGATCGCCGAGCGTGAACCGAGTCTGGAAGCAGACGTAGTCGTTGATGTCCAGCACTCCCGAACCATCGCAATCGGGATAACAGCCGGGGCAGCCCCAGCGCACCACGCGCGCAGTCACATGCCCGGTTGGGCCAACATGAACGCCCCCGACCGCCAGGCCATCGCGCCACACGGCGAGAGGGTTGGCCCCCTGGCTCAGGCCACTGGGCCACGGGATCTCCCACGTCTTGCCATCCCACCTTCCGACGTGGCCCGGCACGCTCGCGAAGCCGCCAACGATGAGGTGACCATCGAGCACGCAGAAGGCCTGCGGCGCGTACGTCGGCCCTCCGGTCCCAAGGGTGGACCAGTTTGAGCCGTTCCATCCGGCAAGACCCGCGGCTGCCAATCCGCCGATGCCGATGAAGTTCCCTCCGACAACGAGTTGGTCGCGGAAGACGGTCAGCGCCTCGACGCTCAGCAAAAACCCCGGCGCTGCCGTCAGGGTCCCCATGCTGTACCACGCGGTGCCATCCCAGCGCGCCAGGCGCCCCGCACCTGATTGCCCCGCGCTGGCAAAGCCGCCGCCCACAAACAGGTCACCGTTGTACGCGGCGAGGGCGTGGACGTACGGAGGGGATCCGCCGCTGACGCCAGCTCCCAATGGTCTCCAGTCCTTGCCGTCCCAGCTGGCGATGTTGTTCGCCGGCGCTCCACCGGCGCTCCAGAACCACCCGCCGGCAACCAGGTCCCCCTTGTACACCGCAAGGGCGTGAACGGAGTCGCCACTGCTCACCCCGGTCCCAAGTCCGCGCCAGCGCTGCCCATCCCAACTGGCGATCGAGCCAACCGTCACGCCGCCAGCGGAACTGAATGTACCGCCGACAACAAGTTCCTGATCGTACTCGGCCAGCGCCTTCACCGGACCTGAAGTTCCCACGCCGAGGGCGTACCAGCCGACGCCGTCGAAGCCAGCAACATGCGCTGCCGCTTGATCACCCGCGAGGAGGAACTCTCCTCCGGCGAAAAGGTCCTCTCCATAAGCGAGCAGCACGTTCACATCATCGTTGAAGCCGGATTCGCCGTAGGCGCGCCAGGCTTTGCCATCCCATCGCGCTACGTGGCTTGCGCCCACTCCCCCCGCGCTATGGAAGCTGCCACCCGCTACAAGCTCGTCTTGATGGACGGCAACCAAGCGGCCCACACCTGCCAGTCCGGTTGCGAGGGGCTGCCATGCCGAGCCATCCCACCGAGCGATTCCGCGAGGATCACCGGTGAAGAGGCCGGTGGCAACCACGTCGCCGCGAAAGACCGTGAGATCGAACACCGAACCTCCCGGTCCACTCCCCAGCGCTTGCCACTCGACACCATTCCAGCGGGCGACCCTCGGCGCAGGCGCACCCCCAGCCGTCGTGAACGTGCCGCCCGCGAACAGCACGCCCCCATGGACGGCGAGCGCTCTGACATCGGGAACCGTCCCACCTGTGCCCGCCCCCAAGGGGTACCAAGACGTTCCGTTCCATCCGGCGATGCAGTTGGCCGGGACGCCGCCGACGTTCGCGAACCTCCCTCCGACGATGAGATCGTTGTTGTAAGTGGCTAGAGCATAAGCCGTTGCCGACGAGACGCCTCCGACGGCGGTCAGCTGGCTCCATCCCGCGCTACCCCACGTCCGCACGCCCGATTCCCCCGCAGCGACAAGCTGGCCTTGATGGACGATGAGGTCTCGAACCGTCAGCGTTTGACCGACGGGTTCCCAGCGAACTCCCGTCCAGCGACGAACGCCCCACACGAGGCCGCCGGCATAGATGTCTCCGTCCCTTATGACAAGTGCTGCACACCCGCTCGGAAGGCCCTCACCCAGCGCGCGCCATGCCTGCCCGTCCCACAGCGCCACGTTTGCCGCCTCGGCCGAACCCGCGATTCCAAACTCACCACCGACGACCAGCGCCGGTGGCAGCGGTCCGGGACCATCCGGATCCCAGGTGACCGCGGCGGCGGCGTTCTCCTCTGCCGGCTGGGGCGCGAGGTCCACTCCTGGCACACCAGTCCCCGGTAGCCATTGTGGCTGGCATTGTCCCCCCGCCGATCCGGCAATCGCACCAACGGCCATGATCGCGCAGGCCGTTTCTCCGGGATGCCGTGGCGCGTGCGCACCCATGTCGCACCTTTATGGCGCCGGCGACGAGCTTGGCATCGGCGTACGAATGCCGTCGGCCAGACGCCAGTCTCAGCATACCGATCGCAAGCCGCGGATCAAGAGGGAATGGAGTGCCCCGGCGTGGGCTCATCCGGGGCGATGCGCATGAAGAGCGCATCGCCCTTCTCGATGCGCGTGCCGGGCTTGAGGGAGTGCTCGCCGCCCCACCGGGCCAGCTCCGCCAGCGGCGCGACGAAGCCGGAGTTCGGGTCGGCGGGATCACGCAGGGGCGAGCAGTTCCAGCGGCGCCAGAGCTCGGCCATCTTCGTCGGCATGGCCGGATAGAAGAGCAGCGAGGCGATGCGGATGGCCTCGGCGCAGTCGCAGAGGATCTGCGCCAGGACGGGCCGGAGGGCGGGCTCGGCGTCGAGTCGCTTGGCCACCTTGAACGGCTCGGTCTGGTTGATGTACCCGTCCACGGCCGTGATGATCTGGACCGCGCCCGCGAGCGCCAGGTTCAGGTCGAAACGATCCGCGGCGGCGCTCGCGGCGGCCACGGCTCGGGCCGTGGTGCCGGGCCAGTCGACGGAGGGTGGCGATGCGCCCGGGCTTGGCACGGCTCCGGCGGCCGGGGGGAGCCCGCCGTCAAAGTACTTCCCGATCATGTTCCCCACGCGGCTGGCGCAGTTCCCGATCCCGTTCGCCAAGTCGGCGTTGTACGCCTCCACGAAGCGCGCGTGCGAGAAGTCCGCGTCCGCGCCCGAGAGCGGCCCCTGCGTCGCCAGGAACCAGCGGAGG
>CAYWOF010000003.1:0-17626 GCA_964459825.1 uncultured Phycisphaeraceae bacterium
ATTCCCATCCGCGGGTGGCGCCGCCGGGGCCCCCCCGCCCTCGCCGGCGCCGCTCGACGCGATGCCGCCCGGCGCGGCCGGACGATCCGACTCGGACCCCGTTTCGGCCGGGACCGGCTTGAACAGGTCCACCCAGGTCCGCCCGCCGTCCCGCGTGCCCCACAGGGCGCCGTCATCGGTCCCGACGTAGAGCACATCGGCGTCGACGGGCGACTCGGCGAAGGCCGTGGCGCTGCCCTTGTCGGTCCTGGTGATCTCCGGCGAGATCGCCTTGAGCTCCGTCCCCGCCTTGATCGACCGGAAGACGTAGTTGCCCGCGCTGTAGTAGATCCGCGGGTTGTGCGCCGAGAGCGCGAAGGGCGTCTTCCAGTTCCAGCGGATGCGCTGGCCCTCCTGCGGCTGGGGGCGGATGGGCCCGCCCCGGCCGGTGAGCAGGTTGCGCCAGCCGGTCGCGCCGTTCTGGCTGGAGTAGTAGACCTGGTACGGGTCGTTGGGATCGACGGCGCAGATGAAGCCATCGCCCCCGCCGACGCGGAACCAGTCGCTGTTGACGGGGCCGCCGCCATCGCGGGTGCGCGTGGGGCCGCCCCACGACCCGTTGTCCTGCAGCCCGCCGTAGACGAGGGGCGTCGCCTGCGTGGTGTCGATGGCCACGTGGTAGAACTGGCCGATGGCCATGTGGTTGAGGTGGTCCCAGCTGGCGCCCCGGTCGTAGGTGACGTAGAACCCGCCATCGCACCCGAGCATCATGTGCCGGCTGTTGGCGGGGTCGATCCACATCGCGTGGTTGTCGGCGTGCACGCCGGGCGCCGCGTTGGACCGGAACGTCTTGCCCGCGTCCTCGGTCACGTGGAGCGACACTCCCAGCACGTAGACCCGCTGGTCGTCGTTGGGATCGACGCGGATCTTGCTGAAGTACATCGGGCGCGGGTTGAGGCTGTTGACCCGCGTCCACGTCTCGCCGCCATCCTCGGAGCGGTAGGTCCCGCCGAACTCGTGCCCGCCCGGGCCCTGCTCGTCCTGGACGTTCTGGTTCTGCCCGCCGAGGCGGTCCACGTGCGGGGCCTGGTTCTCCGTCGCGGGGCGCGAGCCGAGCGTCAGCTCGACCTCCACCGGCTCCTTCTCGCGCGAGAGTGCGACCTTGATCGTCTGGCCCGGTTCGTGCTTGCGAATCTCCGCCAGCACCGACTGGTACTTGAGCATCTGCTGCCCGTCGATCGAGAGGATGATGTCGCCGACCTTCAACCCCGCCTTGGCCGCGGGGCTGTCATCGACCACCCGCGTCAGGCGCGCGCCCACCTCGGCATCCTCGCCCGTGATCCCGCTGTAGGCGATCTTGTCCGAGACCTTCCCGATGTTGGCGCAGTCGACCGTCAGGTACATGATGTCCGGGTTGGCGAGGTAGTAGTCGATCCCCATGCGCCCGAGCTCGCTCGTGGGCAGGCCCTGGGTGATCTTCCGGAACGTCGCTCCCCCGTCGGTGGACTTGTACAGCCCGGAGCCCGGGCCCCACTTCTTGGCCGGGTCGTTCGAGTCGTAGATGTCCCGCTGGCGCTCCCACGTCGCGACCAGCAGCGTGTTCGGGTCGCGCGGGTGCATGGCGATGTCGATCACGCCGGTCTTGTCATCGATCGAGATGATCTTGGCCCACGTCGTGCCGCCGTCGGTCGTCTTGTAGAGGCCCCGCTCCTCGTTCGGGCCCCAGGTGCGGCCCATGGCCCCGACGTACACCGTGTTCGGGTCGGTGGGGTGGATGACGACATCGCCGATGTGGGCCGACTCCCTCAGCCCCACGTTCTTCCAGGTCTTGCCGCTGTCGGTGGACTTGTACACCCCGTCGCCCCACGTCACCGAGTTCCGGGGATTCGCCTCGCCCGCCCCCACCCACACGTTCGTCGGGTCGCTGGCCGAGACCGCCACCGCCCCGATCGACACCGTCGCCTCGCGGTCGAACTGGTGCTCGAACGTGATCCCGTTGTTGACCGTGTGGAGCAGGCCGCCCGAGGCCGTCGCCACCCAGAACTCCGTCGTGTCCCTGGGGTTGACCGCGAGGCTGATGATCCGCCCCCCCATGTTGGCCGGGCCGATGGAGCGCCACTCGAAGGTGTCCATCCAGGCGGGGTTGAGCGTGGGGGCCGGCGCCGGGGCCGGCTCGGCCGGGGCGCCCACCGCCGCGGCCAGCACCGGCACCTCGGGCGTGAGCACCGGGGGCGCCGCCACCGCCACGAGGGCCGCGGCCGAGCCGCAGAAAGCCGCGATCGAGATCGAGAGGCGCAGGGTCGTGTTCACGGGATCCTCCTTCGCGGGATCAGGACGGGCGGGCCCGGAATGGGGGCGCGAGAGGGACTGGATTCGTCGAGGGTGCCCACCGGCCGGTCAGCCCAACTTACCACGTCAGCGCACGGGATTCCACCCCTTTGGTGAGGGCTGGATCGGGGAAAACGGCGGTTCCGGCGGGCTATTGCGGCAAGATGATCGGCGGATGGCACGAATCTCCGACCCGGCTCGGTCTCCAGTTTACGGGCGGGTCACGGAAGCCCCTGGGCCAGCAGTGCCAGGAAGCGCTGGGCATCCCCGACCGTCACCAGACCGTCCCCATCGCAGTCGGGCGTCGGGTCGTTCCCCGATCTTCGCGCCGGTGGCACGCCGACTGGCCGATCTTCCTTTTCGCCCGGCGTTCAACCCCAGTTCCCCCGTACCACCCCCACCGGCGATCGGAACGACCCCAATGCCCCTCCACCCCCTTCCCGCCCGTCCCGTGCCCGCCGGCCGCTCCCTGCGCGGCACGCTCGCGCTCATCGTCGCGCTGGCCGCCTTGGTTGGGGTCGGGGCGATCGGCTACCGGTTCTTCCGGGCCGATGTGGCGGCGCGGGTGTACCGCGAGCGGCTGGCCCAGCTGGCGGCCGACTACGAGTCGCTGCGGGCGACCTACAACGAGGCCGTGCGCCGGACCGCCGTGACCGAGCTGGTCGTGCGGGGAAGCACGCTCAGCGTGCGGATCCGATCGGACCTGGGGGTGATCGAGGAGATCCACACGCCGTTCGACCCGCGCCGGGAGGTGTACGTGGACTACGCCGTGATCGACGGGCGTCTGTGGATCCGGCGGGTCTTCGACGATCGCACGGCTCCCGGCGTGGGCCTGCTCATCGACCCGCGCCTGGCGAGCATCGACTGGGACGACTCGGAGGGGGGGAGGGCCCTCTACGGCAAGGCGGTCTACCGGCGGCTGGAGGAGGGGCGCTGGGTGGTGAGCGTCACGGGCGATGGGTCCCTGGGCCTGGCCCGGGCGGGGGAGGCGGACGATGTGACCCTCGCGAGCGCGCCGCGCATCCGCGACTACGAGCAGATGCGGGCGGAGCTGGATGCGCGGATCGAGGCGATCGGGATGGGGGAGGTGTGGCGGCGGCTGGTGAGCGGGGAGTAGGGCGGCGTGCGTGCCCCGGGAGCGCGGACCTTGGTACGTCTTTGACCAGTTCATCCACCCCCCCCGACACCGGCACCCCCGACGCCGTGACACCGCTTCAGGGGCACCCCGTCGCGAACTTCGTCTGGAAGCAGGTGTAGTCGGCGAGGGTGAGCTGGCCGTTGCCGTCGCAGTCGGCCGCGGGCTCGCCGAGGGCGAAGCGGGTCTGGAAGCAGATGTAGTCGCGGATGTCGAGCGACCCGTCGGCGTTGCAGTCGGGGAAGCAGGGGGGGCAGAGGAAGTACTGGGCGAAGTTCCCGGTGGGCGACCCTTCCACGGAGGTGATGAAGCCTGCGACGAAAACCGTCCGACGGCCCGCCACCACCCCTTCCGCAGCCGCGGTGACGCGCACGCCCGCCAGCCCCACTTCCATGTCATCATGCCACTGGCCCGCCCGCCGATACCGCAGGCGAGGGTAGATGTCCGCGTGTGGGCCCTGGGACGGATCCCAAGAGTCCCCGGCACCGAGGAGCGCCGGGCCAGCACCATCGTCGAAGCCGCAGACCGCAAAGACCCGGGTGGGCGGGCTGACCCCTCCACCGGTCGGCCAGTAGCTCCACCCGGTCCCGGTCCATCGGTCCAGACCGATGGTATAGAGCCCCTTCGCCAGCAGTTCAGGTCCCGATCCCTCGTCGAACGAGTGCATCACATCGACTGTCCAGTATCCACCCACCGAACCGTGCTCGCTCCAGGAAGAGCCATCCCACCGATGCAGAAGGCTCTCCCGGGCGATGTAGAGCATCGGCCCCAGCCCCTCATCGTGCACGGTGAGGACCTGGGGGCCGCCGAGAACCCCCGCGCCGAGCGCACTCCACGTCGCACCGTTCCAACGAGCGACGTGGTTCGCCGCCACCGGGCCCGCCAGGGTGAAGTCGCCGAGTACGTACAGGGCAGGTCCCGACCCGTCGTCGTGAACGGCCAGGTCGTATCCCTCGTCGTTCAGGCTGGTCCCGAGGAGCGCCGACCACTGCACGCCATCCCAGCGAGCGATGTTGCCTGCGATGGTCGCGCCCGCGCGATCGAACGCCCCGGTGACGTACAGCGCGGGCCCCGATCCGTCGTCGAACTCGGCCATATCCCGGAGCGGCACCCTCGACCCATCGGCCGCCGTGATTCCCCCTCCGACCGCATCCCACTCGGAGCCATTCCACGCGGCGATGCTCCGAACCGCGACGTCGCCGGCGCTCCGGGCATTGTCCGTGGCCACGTACACGTTGCCCTGGAACACCCGCGCTGCGGGAGGGAACCCTTCGCCCACGATGCCCAGGTTGTGCTCGAGGCCCACCCAGTGATCCTCCTCGAGGCGGGCCACACGCGACGCCGCCGCGGCGCCGGCCGCCTGGAACGCGCCGCCGGCGTAGACCACGTCGCGCCCGCTCTCGTGCGCAACGATCAGGGAGCGAACATAGCTCTCCATCCCGCGCTGGATCCCTACCCATCCCTCGCCGTTGAACCGCGCGACATAGTTGATCTCGTTGAGCCAGGTTCCGCCCTTGAACACGCCACCGGCGAGAAGCCGCGCTCCGGAGGCACCGGGCAGCACCGCGAGCGAGCTGACGTAGTGGTTCAGGTTTGTGCTCAGCGTCTGGCCGACCTGGTCCCACGTGGAGCCGGTCCACCGCGCCACGCGCGCCCCGAACTCGCCGGCGGGGGTCACGTCGAACCGCCCGCCGATGTGGAGCCTCGGTCCGAAACCGTCGTCGAACATGGTCATCCGCATCACCTGCGCGTTGGTCCCGTACAGCCCCGCGCCCATCGCGGACCACGCCGTGCCGTCCCACCGGGCGATGTTCCGCGCCGGCACGCCGCCCGCGTACTGGAACGTGCCGCCCGCATAGAGCGCCGGCCCGGCGCCGAGATCGAACACGCCGACCGAATACCCAGTCGAGGGACCAGAGCCGGTCAGCCCGGACCCGAGCGGCGACCAGGACTGCCCATCCCAACGCGCGATGCCCTTGGCCGGTGCGCCCCCCGCCTGCGAGAAGGCACCCACCGCGTACACGGCCGGGCCGGTGCCATCATCGAACACCGTCATCGCAAGCACGGTGTTGTTGACCCCGGCGCCCAGCCCCGACCACTGCGCGCCATCCCACCGCGCAATGCGCGAGGCCGCCACAGCGCCCGCTGACGTAAAGCTCCCGCCCACATAGAGCGCGGGGCCGCTCCCCAGGTCGAACACGCCGAGGCAATAGCCATGGCCGCCCGAGAAGTTCTGCGGCAACGGTTCCCAAGCGGTCCCGTTCCAACGACCGATCCCAACTCCGATCGCGCCCTGGCCCCAGAAGTCGAAAAGCCCGGTGGCGTACAGCCTTTCCCCCTGCCCGTCATCGAAGAACGCCAGGTCCCGCACCTCGCCATTGAGCCCCGGCGCGTTGGGAAACGGCGGCCCCCAGCCTGGCGTGCAGGGCTGGGCGAGCGCGGATGCGGTCCACCCCAGCCACCCCATCGCGGCCGCGCCCCATCGTCTGTTCATGGCCCGCTCCTTCCCAGCCGCGGCGACACGAGGCCGCCGGCGTCCCCCCTCCCACCCCTGTCAGAATACCCAAGCCCGTCGCTATTTCAAGACTAATGCATCCTCATTCGCGCCCGGGGTTCACGCGAGCACTTCCCTCACCACCCGCCCGTGCACATCCGTCAGCCGGAAGTCGCGTCCCTGGTACTTGAACGTCAGGCGCTCGTGGTCCACGCCCAGGCAGTGGAGGATCGTGGCGTTCAGGTCGTGGATGTGCACGGGCTTGTCCACGATGTTGTAGGAGAAGTCGTCGGTCTCGCCGTGCACCACGCCCGGCTTGATGCCGCCGCCGGCGAGCCAGACCGGGAAGCAGCGTCCGTGGTGGTCGCGTCCGTAGTTGTCGGGGCTGACGTCGCCCTGGCCGTACACGGTCCGCCCGAACTCGCCCCCCCAGACGACGAGCGTCTCGTCGAGCAGGCCGCGCTGCTTGAGGTCCGTCACGAGCGCGGCCGAGGGCTGGTCCACATCCTGGGCCTGGAGGGGCAGCTGCCTGGGCAGGTCGAAGTGCTGGTCCCACCCGCGGTGGAAGAGCTGGACGAAGCGCACGCCGCGCTCGATCATGCGCCGGGCGAGGAGGCAGTTGGAGGCGAACGTGCCGGGCTTGCGCGCGTTCTCGCCGTAGAGGGCGAAGGTGGACTCGGGCTCGTCGGAGAGGTCGGCCAGGTCCGGGACGGAGGCCTGCATGCGGTAGGCCATCTCGTACTGGGCGATGCGGGTGTTGATCTCGGGATCGCCGAAGGCGTCGGCGGCGAGATGGTTGAGCGAGCCGAGGGCGTCGAGCATCCGCCGGCGCCCGGGGTCGTCGATGCCGGGCGGGTTGGAGAGGTAGAGCACGCGATCGCCCGAGCCGCGGAACTTGACGCCCTGGTACTTCGAGGGGAGGAACCCGCTCCCCCAGAGGCGGTCGAAGAGGGGCTGGTCCTCCGGGCGGCCGGTGCCGATCGAGATGAAGACCACGAACGAGGGCAGGTCCTGGTTCTCGCTCCCCAGGCCGTAGGAGAGCCAGGCGCCGAGGCTGGGGCGCCCGGGCTGCTGGTGCCCGCTTGTGATGTAGGTGATGGCCGGGTCGTGGTTGATGGCCTCGGTGTGGACGGTCTTGATGATCGAGATGTCGTCCACGATGCGGGCGGTGTGGGGGAGCAGCTCGCTGATCCAGGCCCCGCTCTTCCCATGCTGGGCGAACTTGTACTTGGACTTGACGAGGGGGAACCTGGCCTGGCCGCTGGTCATGCCGGTGAGGCGCTGGCCCATGCGGACCGACTCGGGCAGGTCCGTGCCGTGGAGCTCGTCGAGGCGGGGCTTGTAATCGAAGAGGTCCAGCTGCGAGGGGCCGCCGGACATGAAGAGCCAGATGACGCGCTTGGCCTTGGGGGCGAAGTGCGGGGCGAGGCCGGGGACCCCGCTCCCCGCGGCGCGCCCGATCGGGTCCCCCCCCCCCCCGGCGCCCGCCTTCATCGCGGCCATGACGGCGGGGTTGAGCAGGCCGGCGAGGGCGACGGTGCCGATGCCGGTGGCCATGCGCCCGAAGAGCCGGCGCCGGGTCGTCAGAAGCTCACACTCGCGGCAGTAGTTCATGGTCGGTGCTCAACGGTCAGAAGATCCACCACAGAGGCACAGAGGGCACAGAGAACGGAAGGGGGCCAAGCAGAACGACAAGCCACGGATTAGCACGGATGAACACGGATTGCAGGATGAGAGAAAGCAGGGAGCAATAGAGGCCGCAGATACACGCGGATCAACGCTGATCGAACCCGGGCCGACGTTCCTCAACCCAGTGGTCCTTTCATGACTCCTCTCCGATCCGGGTTCATCTGCGCTAATCCGCGGCTCCTTGCCTTCTTCGTTCCGGCATTCCCATCTGGGCTCATCTGGGTTATCTGTTGCTTCTCCTCAGTTCCGGCAGATCACCTCATCCAGGTTCAGGATGACGCTCATGACGCTCGCCATGGCCGCGTGCTCGGCGGCGTCGAGCGTCTCGTCGCGGGCCGAGTCGCCGACCTTGAGCAGCTGCGCCGCCGCGGCCGGGTCCGCCCGGTAGACGGCCAAGCGCTCGGCGTGGAGGTCGGCGAGCAGGCGCAGCTCCTCTTGGCGCGGGGGGCGGGCGGCGGCCCGCTCGAAGGCCAGGGAGATGCGGGCGTCGGGTTCTTCGGCCTCGTGCATCACGCGCTCGGCCAGGGCCCGCGCGGCCTCCACGTACGTGGGGTCGTTCATGAGCACCAAGGCCTGGAGGGGCGTGTTGGTCCGCCCGCGGCGCACCACGCAGAACTCGCGGCTGGGGGCATCGAACACTCCCATCGCGGGGTGCGGCACCGAGCGCTTGCGGAACGTGTAGAGCGAGCGCCGGTAGAGCGACTCGCCCTTGTCCTGGACGTAGTACTGGGCCGTCCACTCCGACCCGTCGGGATCGATGGCGGTTTCTTCCCAGAGGCCGGGGGGCTGGTAGGGCCTGACGCTCGGCCCCCCCTGCCGCTCGACCAGCAGGCCCGAGATCGCCAGGGCGTTGTCGCGCACCATCTCGGCGCTCAGGCGCGGGCGCGGGGCACGGCCCAGCAGGCGGTTCTCGGGGTCGAGGGCGAGCATCTCCGGCGAGACACGCGCGGACTGGCGGTAGGTCGCGCTGGTCACGATCAGCCGGAGCAGTCGCTTCGTGTCCCACCCGCTCTGGCGATACTCGACGGCCAGCCAGTCGAGCAGCTCCGGGTGGCTGGGCCACTCGCCCTGGATGCCGAAGTCCTCCGAGGTGCGCACCAGCCCGGCACCGAAGAGCATCTGCCAGATGCGGTTGACGGCGACGCGGGCGACGAGCGGGTTCTCCGCGCTCATGAGCCAGCGGGCGAGGGCCAGGCGGTCGGCGCGCTGCCCCTCGGCCAGCGCCAGCGGCGGCAGGCAGGCGGGCACGCCCGGCTGGACCTCCTGCTCCGGCTGGTCGTACTCGCCCCGGCGCAGCACGTACGTGGGGCGGCGCTCGGCCATCTCCTCCATCACCATCGCCGTGGGGATCATCGCGAGGACCTTCTGCTCCTCCTCGCGCACGACGGCGGCCCGGGCGGCCACCTCGCGCCACTCGGGCGAGTGGCGCTCGCGGTAGAACCCGCGGACCCTCGCGACCTGCGTCTCGGAGCGCTCCGGCACGGGCACGGAGAGCACCCGGGCGATGTCGAGCGGCGTGTCGAAGCCGCCGTCACTCCGCAGGTCGAAGTAGAACCCGCAATCGCCGCCGAAGTCGATGATCTTCAGGAGCAGCGAGTTCGTTCCCGCGGCCAGGTCCAGCTGCACCGTGTCCTGGTTCGGGGCTACCGCGCGGGCGGTCGGGTTCTCGTGCACCAGCTTGCCGTTGAGCCAGACCTTGATCCCGTCATCGCTCCCCAGCGACGCGGTGACGGACCGGGCCAGCGGCGCCGTGATCGTGCGATACAGATAGGTGACGGTGACCCCGCCGGTGGGCAGCTTGTTCACCTGGCCGTCCGCGTAGTCCTCCTTCGCCAGCCAGCCGAACTCCTCTCCCGCTTCCCGTGGCACGCCGCCCGTGTCTACCGGGCCTCCTCCGTAGCGGGCATCCAGATTCACCCCCGCCGCCTCCGGCCCGAAGTCCTTCGCGAGGGCGTCCTCCTTTGTGCCACCGGGGATCGGCCCGCAGATGTGCCAGACTCCGCGATCGCTGGGCCGGACCTGCTCGTAGCGCTCGGGCCGGACCAGGGCCGCCAGACGGATCCGCCCGATCGAGTGCTCGGCGTACTGCGAGTCGTGCCGGAGACGGATGGTCAGGATCGAGGGGCCGTCGGTTCCCAGGACCCGGTCGGGCACGAAGACGGCGATGCGGTCGCGGCCCATGGCCCCGCCCTGGGGCGCCAGCACCGCCCAGCCGGTTTTCGCGTCCCCATCGATCGCGTTGCGGACCGGGAACTGCGTCTGGGAGTAGTCCGCGAGGGCGGCGACGAACTTCACGGGTTGCGCCGCGGCGGGGTCGCCCGCGGTGGCGATCGTCGCCTCGAACTCGGTGAGCACGAAGTTGCCGTTGTACGCGCGCCCCGGCCCGCCGACGGGCAGGCTCGCGTCGGCGAGGGCCTCGAGGCGCAGGGCCGCGATCGGGCCATCGCAGGTCGTGGTGATCTCGAAGGTCTCCGTGGCCGGGACCTTGCCGGTCGCGGGATCGACGCCCGCGGCCAAGAGCGAGCCATCGGGGCGTGCCTCGAGCTTTGTCGCGGTGCTCGACGCCGCCGAGGCGGGCGTCAGCACGTGCCACTCGTCCGCGAGTGTCGCGGCCTCGCTGGCCTCCCACCTCGTCTGGCCCGCATCGACCTCGGGCCACGGGCCGTTCATCCGCTCGTCGAGCGCCTGGAGCCGGGCGAGCACCTCCTCGTGGGCCGCCGCCTGGGCCGGGAGGGGCGCGCGGACGAACGGGGCGGAGTTGCCCTTCTGGCCGTCGAGCCCCTGCTCGGGCACGTTGTTGAAGAACGCGTAGAGCCTGTAGTACTCCTCCTGCGTCACGGGGTCGTACTTGTGGTCGTGGCACTGGGCGCAGTTGAGCGTGAGGCCCAGCCAGACCGTGGAGGTCGTGTTCACCCGATCGACGAGGTACGCGCTGAGGTACTCCTCGGGGATGGCTCCGCCCTCGAAGTTGATCATGTGGTTGCGGTGGAAGCCGCTGGCGATTCTCTGGGCGAGCGTCGCGTCGGGAAGCAGGTCGCCGGCGAGCTGCTCGATGGTGAACTCGTCGAAGGGCCTGTTCGCGTTGTACGCGTCGATGACCCAGTCGCGCCAGCGCCACATGGACCGCTCGTTGTCGATGTGGTACCCGTTGGTGTCGCCGTAGCGGGCGGCATCCATCCACTCCATCGCCATCCGCTCGCCGTAACGGGGCGAGGCGAGGAGCCGGTCCACGAGACGCTCGTACGCGTCCTCCGAGTCGTCGGCGAGGAAGGCCGCGACCTCCTCGACGGTCGGGGGCAGGCCGGTGAGGTCGAGCGAGAGGCGACGGATCAGGGTGCGCCGGTCGGCCTCCCGTGCCACGGCTTGCCCGTCTTCGGGCCAGCCGTGGGTTTCCGCCTCTAGCCGCGCGAGGATGAACCGATCGATCGGGTTCCTCACCCACCCCTCATCCCGCACGCGCGGCGGCTCCACCCTTACCGGCGCGATGAGCGACCAGTGCTTCTGATACTCCGCCCCCTGCCCCACCCACGCCACCAGCGTCTCGATCTGCGCCGGGGAGAGGGTCCGCCCGCTGTCGGGCGGGGGCATCATGAACTTCGGGTCCTTCGAGGTGATCCGGCGCACGAGCCTGCTCGCCCCCGTGTCGCCCGGGACGATGGCCGCCCCGCCCGCCTCGAGCTTCGCCGTCGCTCCCTCGAACGAGTCGAGGCGCAGACCCGCCTGACGCACCTTGGCGTCCGGCCCGTGGCACTTGAAGCACGTGTCGGCGAGGATCGGGCGGACCTCGCGGTTGTAGGACACGCCCCCGGGCGCCACTGCCGGGGCGACTTCGAGCCCGCCGTTCTCCGCGGCCCCCCCACTTTCAAGTCCCGCGCCGATGGCGGCCAGGGCGACCAGCCCGATCGCGCAGGCGCCCCACCAGCGGCAGACGGCCGCGCCACGAGGCGTTCGGACTGTCGAGCGTTCTGCTGGCACGAGCGCCCTCCTGCGGGTCGAGACCGATTCCGTGCATCGACCGATGCCGGTCGGGCAGTCTACCAGAAGGCCCCCGCGGTTCCTAGACCTCCCGTGCCGGAGTGATACGCCCGAGCCGGGCGGCGAGTGCCGGAAAGGGACCGATGACCTCAAAACGGCGCACAAAGCCGGTACATCGGGGGCGACGGAGCAGCCGGCCGACGATCCGGATCGAATCGAGGAAGGGGTACCCCTGGGTCATGGAGTATCACTCCTCCGTGTACCCCGCGCGAGCCCAACCCCCGCGGCCAACAATGGGTCATGAACCATCGATCGCTCCTCGCGTTCTGCATCGTCGCGCTGCTCCCGGCCTCGGCCTGCCTGGCCCAGGGGGAGGCGGCGCCCGCAGCTCCCGCGCCCATCGAGATCAAGGGCGGACCGGTTGATCAATCGCTGGCCGCGGCGTTCCTGACGGACTCGCCGCGCCACGCCGAGTGGGTCGATGTGCCGCCACCGGCCGATCCCAGCGCCGGCGTCCCCGCGCCCGCTCCCATCAAGACCTGGATCGTCTACCCCGAGCGTGCCGACAAGGCCCCCGTCGTGATCGTGATCCACGAGATCTTCGGCATGACCGACTGGGTGCGCGCGACCGCCGACCAGCTCGCGGCCGACGGCTTCATCGCCGTCGCCCCCGACCTCCTCTCCGGCATGGGCCCCGACGGCGGCGCGACCGACTCCATGACCACCGACAAGGTGCGCGAGACCATCCGCACGCTCACGCCCGAAGCGGTGGCCTCGCGCCTGAACCGGGTGCGCGACTACGCGCTCAAGCTCCCGGCCGCGAGCGCCAAGAGCGCCTGCATCGGCTTCTGCTGGGGCGGCAGCCAGAGCTTCCGCTACGCCGCGGCCCAACCCGGGCTCCAGGGCGCGATCGTCTTCTACGGCACGGCGCCGATGAAGGACAACCAACCCGACACGGAGGTGCTGTCGCGCATCCAGTGCCCGGTGCTGGGTCTCTACGGCGGCAACGATGCGCGCGTGACGACCACGGTCCCCGCCACCGACCAGGCGATGCGCACCCTGAGCAAGTCCTTCGAGCACCATGAGTACGCCGGGGCGGGCCACGGATTCGTCCGCCAGCAGCTGGGGACGAACGGCGCCAACATCGACGCCGCGAAGGAGGCGTGGAGCCGGACCGTCGGGTTTCTCAAGAAGCATCTGGAGTAGTCGGTCGGCCCTTGAGTACATCGGGGCCCGCGTGGCTCTCCGGCCCGCTCGCTCACGCTCGGGGCTCGTTGTCAGGCGCCGGTGCGGACACGCCGCCACCGGTCCACCGCGACGGCCGCGATGATGACGTGCCCGACGATGATCTCCTGGACGTAGTTAGGCCAGCCGAGGACGGTGCAGCGGTTGCGCAGGAAGGCCATGAGGACGGCTCCGGCGAGGGTGCCGGCGATGGAGCCGGTGCCGCCCGAGAGGGAGGCGCCGCCGATGACGACGGCGGCGATGACGTCGAGCTCGAGCCCCACGGCGACGGTGGGATCGCCCTGGGTGAGGCGCGCGAACTGCATGGCGCCCGCCAGCCCCGTGAGCAGGCCCGCGACGGTGTAGACCGCGATCTTGGTCCGCGCGATGGGGACGCCGCAGCGCCGGGCGGCCTCCTCGTTGGAGCCGATGGCGACCGCCTGGCGACCGAAGACGGTGCGTGCGATGAGCACGGACATGGCGAGGGCGAGGGCGAGCATGACCCACACGCCGGGGGCGACGACCATCCAGTCGCGCGGCGGGATGGGCTGGACCCAGAGCTGGAGGCCCTGGGGATCGGCGGTGACGGGGCGGCTGCCCGAGATCCACTTGGCCAGGCCGCGGTAGACGCCGAGCGTGCCGAGGGTGGCGATGAAGGCGGGGAGGCGGAGGGTGGTGACGAGGGCCCCGTTGTAGAGGCCGCAGCATCCGCCCGTCGCCACACCGGCGAGCACCGCGACCTCGGGGCGGGCCCCGCCGTCGAGCGCCAGGGCGGTCGCCACGCTGGCGAGGGCGACGGCCGAGCCGACCGACAGGTCGATCCCCGCCGAGAGGATCACGAGGGTCATTCCCAGGGCGCAGGTGCCCACGATCACCGCGTGCACGGCGATGGTCTGGATGTGGTAGCGCGTCACCGCGGCGTGGGGCGGGATCGCGTAGAAGACCAGCACGACCAGCCCGAAGCTGATGGCCGGCGCCAGCCTTCCGGCCCATGCGCGGATGACGCCGGCGCGCCTCATGGCCCGCCCAGGTAGGTCGCCAGGTCGGGCGCGAGCAGCTCGTGGTGCTCGGGCGTGTCCATCGTGTCACGCGTGACCAGGGCCACGCCCGTGTCGATCTGGGGCTCGACGGCCAGCCCGCGGATGTGCTCCACCGCCGTCTTGACGCCGAGGTACCCCATCCGCATCGGGTTCTGCACCGTCAGCGCATCGATCTCGCCGGCGCGGAGCGCCTCGACGAGGCCCTCGCTCGCGTCGAAGCCGACGAACTTCACCTTGCCGGCCAGGCTCCGGCCGCGCAGGGCCAGGAGCATGCCGAAGGTAGACGACTCGTTGGGGCAGAAGATGCCCGCCAGACCCTCGTGGACCGTGAGCAGGTTCTCCGCCGCCTCCTGCGCCGTCGCCCGCGTCGCCCCCGCGTACCGGCGCGGGTCGATAACGGTCACGCCGGTCGCCTTGGCCATCGCGTCGAGGAACCCCTGCTCGCGCTGCGTGGTGCTGGCCGAGCCCTCCTGGTAGCGGAGCATGAGCACCGAGCCCGTCCCGCCGACCAGACCGGCCAGGTGCTCGCCGGCCATGAACCCACCCTTGTAGTTGTCGGTCGCGATGTAGGAGACGAAGTCCCGGCCGACCTCGCCGGCCAGGCCGGAGTCGATGATGACGACGGGCACGCCCGCGGCGGACGCCTGGCGCACGGGCTCGACCAGCGCCCGGTCGTCGAGGGGCGCGAGAACGATCGCGTCGTAGCCCGCCCCGATGAGGTTCTGGACCAGCGAGACCTGCTGCTCGCGGTCGTCCTCGCGCTCCGGTCCGCGGAAGGTCACCTGCACGCCGCCGATCTCGCGTGCGGCCTTCTCGGCTCCGGCGTGGATGGACTTCCAGAAATCGTGGGTGGTGCCCTTGGGGACGACGGCGACCCGCAGGGGCGCGGGGGCTGGTGCGCCGGCGCCCGGCCCGGGCGCGCCCGGCGCCGCCTTCCGCTCGCAGGCGGAGAGGAGCAGGAGGAGGAGTGTCAGGGAGAACGAGGCGATGCGCTGGCCCATGGGCCGGCATCGTAAGCGAAGATGGCTCGAAGCGCGGCCTACCGGTCGCGGGTGAGGGTCCGCACGGCCCCGTCCGGGCCGACGACCTCGACCGTGAACGCCCGGCCATCGATGGCGCGGATGCGGTAGCCCGGGATGATCTCATCGCCCTGGCGGTGGACCTTGCCGGCGATGACCGCCACGGCCCGGGCCCCGGAGCCGGAGGCGGCCGTGAGACGCAGGCCCTCCAGCGGGTCGACGGCGAGGGCCGGGGAGGACGGCTCGGGCGTCGCGGGGCCCTCGTCCTCGGGCTCGGGGGCGATCGCCGGGTGGTCCATGGGAGAGCCCGAGATCGAGGCCCGGGCTCGTGCCTCGAGCCACTCGAGGGCGCGACGCTGTTCGTCCGTGGCCGGAGCGGTCGGCGCGGGCACGGGGACGGCGGGAGGCGCGGCGGAGGTGACGGTCGCGGCCGGCGCGGGGGCGGGGCCGCCGCCCACCAGCTCCTTGGCGATCACGATGGCCGCGAAGGGCCCCGCCAGTACGGCGAGCTCGAAGAGCCGGTTGCGCGTGCGACGGTTCACGTCAGGGACCTCCCGGCGCCGGGGCGCCGTCGGTCCCGGGCGTGAGGACGAGCGGCGAGGCATCGAAGGAGTGGTGCTCGGTCTCGATCCAGGCGAGGACGACGGGGTCGGGGGTGTCCTTGTCGGGCGAGAGGCGGACGGAGCGGATGCGGGTGAAGCCCAGCTCGGTCCGCAGGGCGCGGAGGAACTCGGCCAGGTCGGCGTAGGTGGCCCGGACGCGGATCGCGTAGGCCAGGGTGGTGTCGGCCGCGCGTCCGCCCGAGGGGGCCGACTCGGAGCGCGGATCGAGTCGCTCGACCATGACGCGGTGGGCGCCGGCGAGGGCGGTGATGGCGGCGAAGAGCTCGCTCTCGTCGCGCGCCGGGGCGCCGAGGGCGGCGATGCGTGCGCCCGCCTGGCGCGCGCCGGCGAGGGCCGCGGCCATCGCGGGGAGCTCGTTGCGCCGGCGCTCGGCGTCGGCGGCGCGCGCGGCGAGCTCGTCGGCCTCCACCCGCAGGGCCGCGACGCGGGTCTTCATCGGATCGACGACGAGCATGTACGCGCCGATGCACAGGCCCAGGCCGCCGACGATGGGGGCGAGCATGGAGCGGCTCACGGCGGGTCCTCCGGCGCCCCGGCGACGGCGCGTCCCGTGAGCGGGTCGCCGAGGGGCAGGCCCACGAGCGTGAGGGCGATCTCGAAGCGCTGCTCGGGGCGTCCCTCATCCTCGAGGCGCTGGGTGGCGCCGAGGCGGCAGGCGTGGACGATGGGAACGGCCGACATCGCGTCCATGAAGCGGCGCAGCTCGTCGGCCGGATCGGCGCCGGAGGGCGAGGCGATGCGCCCGCGCAGGCGGACGACGGGGAGCTCCCCCTCGATGCCGAGGAAGACGTCCGCGAGACGGACGTGCGCCGGGGTGCGTTCCGCGATGACGTCCATGGCGGCATCCCAGGGCACGGACTGGGCCAGCGCGTCCTCCAGGCGCCGGCGGGCGGCGGCCAGACCCGCCTGCGCGGCCGCGAGCTGGTCGCCCGTGGCGATGATCTCCTGCGAGCCGGCCAGTCGCGCCCGGTAGGAGTCGATGGCGCGCTGCTGCTGGGCGAGGTCCAAGCGTGTGAGCACGCCATCGCCCACGACGGCGACGCCCGCGACACCCAGGCCGACAAGCACGCCGCGCCGGAGCCGGCGCGAGCGCTCGGCCTCCTCGACGCCGCGCGGCACGAGCCCGGTGACGTGCGCACGCACGGCCAGCCAGGTGGGAATGACGCCGGCGTCGGGCTCGGCGTCCGTGGGGGGCTGGGGCACGAGCCCGCACTGCTCGGCGATCACCTGGCCCAGGCGGGGCACGCCCGCGCCGGGGCCGAAGCACTCCAGGCGGGCCCCCGCCCGCTCGGACTCGTCGAGGCCGAAGCGCAGGGACTGCTTGGTCTCCACCACGCAGCGCTGGAGGATGGGCTGGAGGAGCGGGAGCAGGTGCTCACCCAGGAGGCCCAGCGTCTCGTGGACCGACTGCCCGCGCACGGGGATGCCGGCCTGGCGCAGGATGGCCGCGGCCACCGGGCGTTCGAGCACGACCGGGGGCCCGTCGGGCCCTTGCGGGCGCATCTCGCGGACCAGGGCGTCGATGAGGGCCTCGGTGCCGAAGGCGACCTGGCGGACCAGGCGCAGGCGCCCGCCCGCCCCAGCCGCGAGCACGGAGCCGTGGGCCCCGATGTGCATGACCACGGCGGTGGCTCCCGCGCTCGAGCGCTCGATGGCGCGCTGCACGCAGGCAACCAGCGCCGGGACGCCCAGCGGCACGAGCGCCACGGGGCGCAGGCCGGCACGCTCCAGCCAGTCCCCCACGGCCTGCGTGCTCGCGTCGGTGTCCGCCATGCCGAGCGAGTGGATCTGGCCCGGGGGCGCGGGTGCGCCCGCGGGAGCGCGCGCGCGCCGGTCGCGGGCCAGCGGGCGCACCTCGTGGGGATGCAGGTCCAGAGGGAAGGAGGCGGCCTCGGTCATGGCGAGGCTCGCGGCCTGGATCGCGCGGCGCGACCCCGCCCGCGCCGGGCACGAGAAGACCGCCCCGATCGCGTCCGGGGATGCGTAGACGATCTCGGCGGGGGCGTCGGCCACGCCCAGGCGCGTGACGAGCTCCGAGAGCCGCTCCTGGAGAGGCCGGAGCAGGCCCGGCCAGTTCTCGGCGAAGCCGTGGATGTCGAGACGCTCGACGTGCGTGGCCT
>CAYWOF010000003.1:17636-19739 GCA_964459825.1 uncultured Phycisphaeraceae bacterium
CCGCGCAGCGCGCATACCTCCAGGCGCGACGGAGAGAGCTCGATGACGACGCGCGTGGCGGGCACGGATCTCCTCCGCGGAGCGACGGCTCGGCTGCACCAAGATCGACCGATGGCGGGGCCCGCTTGGCGTCGCGGCGCGCGGTTTCCGGGGTTCGTTCTCGGGGCTGGGTTATCGGCGGTCGGCCACGCGGTTATCGGGACTCCCGGGGTCGAGGCGCCCGCGCTCCCCCGCGGCGTTCCGCTCCGTCGGGGCCGCGCCGGGCCGCTCGGACTACTGCGGCTTGACCTCAGCCCAGTGGATCACGCGGCGCGACGCCGTGCCGGCGGACCCGGCGCCGGACGGCGCGAGCATGAACGGCTCGGTGCCGGACTCGCCGTGGGTGTTGGAGCTGATCTCCACGCCGGCCGACATGGACCCGCCCGCCCAGCGCGCGGCCACGAGGTCGTCCTGGTTGTCCGCGGCGAGGATCCAGACCTCGCCGGCGCCCACGCCCGGCGTGAGGGCGATGCAGCGCGGCTGGTCGCGCAGGTCCGGGCCGTTCTGCTCGCCGGACCAGGCGGTTCCGCTCCAGGTGCGGTACTGGAGACGGTCGTCGTCCTTCTCGGCGTAGACGATCAGCGCGGTCGATCCGGCGCCCTCGAAGGCCAGGTCGAAACGGCGCTCGGCGTCGCCGCCCGTGTCGGTCTCGAGCTCCTGGTTGGACCCCCAGGCCGAGCCGTTCCAACTGTTGGCGTTGAGGTCCTTGGAGCTGTCGAGGGAGGCGAAGAGGATGCGGTCGCTGGTGGGATCGGCGGCCAGACGGACCCACTTGGGCTCGGCGCCGACGGAGGGGAGGCTCGACTCCTCCGACCAGGCCGAACCGTCCCACGTGCGGTACCGCGGCGTGTTCTGGTCATCCTCGCCATAGACGAGCAGCGCCTGCCCGGAGAGCGACTCGAAGGCGAGGGAGAAGCACTCGCGCCCGTCGGTCGAGGCGCTGGTCTCGAGCGTCGAGACCGGCCCCCACGCGCCGCCGCTCCACGCGGCCGCGTAGAGGTCCGAGTTGTCGTTCAGGGCGATGAGGAGGATCGTGTCGGAGGCGGGCTTGGGAAACAGGCGGAGGTACCGGAGCTTCGTGCCCGAGGGGAGCGCGAGCGTGCCCTCGGACGAGAGGGTCGTCCCGTTCCAGGTGCGGTAGCCGACCTTGTCCGGGGTGTTGTTCCAGTAGGCGATCAGCGCGTCGCCGCTGGCCTGCTCGTAGGCGGCGTCGATGGACCGTTCGGAGTGCTGGGCGGTGTCGGCGCAGACCTGCGTGGGGGAGCCCCAGGCCCCGGCCGTGAAGAAGGCCACGTTCACGTCCTTGTCGTGATCGAGGGTGAGCAGGGCGTTCTCGGAGCGGGTGGGGCAGGCGCGCAGGACCATCCAGGAGACCTGCGCGTCGACGTCGGGCAGCGCCCGGGTGTCGGCCCACGCGCTGCCGGACCAGATCGAGGACCAGCCGCACCCGGAGCCCTCGTCGTCGTCCCCGCCGCCGCGGCGCCCGTCGTCATCCCGGTCCCCATCCCGGTGCCGGTCCCAGTCCCGATCGTGATCCCGGTCGTGATCCCGGTGGTGATCCCGGTCGCGGTCCCGATCGTGACGGTCTCGATCGTCATCGGCGCCGTGGTCCAGCGCGGTGGCGCCGGCGTGCACGACCATCACCGAGGGAGGGTCGGCCGCGACGAGGGCCGCCGGGGTGAGCAGGGCCGCCAGCGAGCGCAGGATCGGGTGGATGGTCCTCAATCGTCTCCTCCTTCCGCGTGCCTACTCGATGTCCGCTTCCAGATGGCGCCGGGCCAGGCCCGAGCGCCCCTTGCTCGTGAGGGTCGTCGTCCCATCGACGACGTCCCGCGTCACCACGACGCGCGCGCCCCCCAGGAGCGGGTCGCTCGCGTCGCTGGAATCGTCGGAGATCGTGCCGATCTCGCCATCGCCGTCCTCATCCTCGTCGAGCATCATCTCGCGGATGGCCATGTTCATGCCGGCCTCGGCGGCGTAGAAGGCGCGGACCGAGTCCAGGCGCCGGATGGTCAGGTCCTGGTCGCGGGCGCCGCCGAGGACGACGCCGATCACCACGAACTG
>CAYWOF010000003.1:19749-22974 GCA_964459825.1 uncultured Phycisphaeraceae bacterium
GGAGCGTGCGGGCCCGGCTCATGCGCCGCCCTCCAGGGTGGAGCGGACGAAGACGCGCGTCCGGAGCGTCGCGCCGACGCCCTGGCGCGTGACGGTCAGCTGGACCTGGATCCGCCGGATCGGCTCGCACGCCGAGCCCGAGAGGCTCGAGCCCAAGGCCGTGTTGCTCTGGTCGAAGGCGGCGAGGGCCAGGGCGGACACGTCGCGCAGGATCGGCCGGGCGGCGGCTCCATCCTCGGCCAGCAGCAGCTCCGAGCCCGAGAGCGTCAGCGACCAGTCCCCGCTCCAGGCGATGGACGTGGCGGTGAGCGCGTCGATGTCCGGCGCGGGGCCGGAGGCCGCGCCGTCGCACGGGATCTTCTGGAGCTCCTTGGTGATGCGGTCGAGCGCCATGGAGGCCTCGGCGTGGAGCTGGGCGCGGACGCTGGCGGACGCGTAGCCGCCGACGGCCGCGTGGACGAGCGTGGAGGTCACGCCCATGACCGCGGCGAGGATGGCGATGGTGGTGATCGCCTCGACCAGGGTGAAGCCCCGTCGGGCCCGGCGCGCCCCCGCGATGGTGTGCCCGGCCGGGCTCATGACGGGTCGTACTCCGTGAGGACGGACGCGATGGAGAGCGTGCGGGCGGCGCCGTGCCCGTCGGTCCAGGCGACCGAGACCGTGACCCGCATGTACCCCTCTCCGGCGGTGGTCAGGTCGGCCCGGGTCTCGGCCAGGGCGACGGAGCGGGTGAAGCCCGGGAACCCGGCGAGGCTCGCCTCCGCGGGGTAGTTCCCGGCGACCAGGTAGCCGTAGCCGCGCGTCGTGCTGTGGCGGTCGGCGATGATGTCCTCGATCTTCTCGACCGCCAGCCAGCGGGCGGTGGAGGTGCGCACCGGATCGATCCGCTGGATCTGGGCGTCGCGCAGGGCCCAGAGCAGCGCGGGGAGCGCGACCGCCAGCACCACGATCCCGGCGACCGTGTCGATGAGCGTGAAGGCGGCTGGCGGGGGGCGACGCATCGGGCGCTGCTCCTACGACCCCAACACGATGAACCCGCTCCCGGCGCGGACGGTGACGGTCCGCGCGCCCGAGAGCGTGACGACGCCGTCGGCCCCCAGGGGGCCCTCGGCGGTGTTGAGCGGCTCGCCGTCCCAGTCGAATCCCACCTCCGCGCCGCCGTCGAACACGGCGGACTGGAGGGCGACGCCGGCGAGGGCGCCGCGGTTGAGGGTCTGGACGAAGTCGCGCCCCGTCGCCGGGTCGGTGATGACGGCGGCGCCGCTCCGACCGGGGCTGGCGGGGTTCTCCGCCAGCACGGAGTAGCGCTCCGCGCCGGCGTCGAAGACGACCCAGGCGCGGGTCCCCGTGGCGCCGGCGCGCTCGCGGGCGTAGGACAGGTCGCGCTGGACCTGGCGCTGCGCCGTGGCCGGGCCGATGCCGGCCAGGCCCGAGCACGAGGGGGTGACGACGATGGCCAGGAGGGCGCTGATGGCCATGACGACGACCAGCTCGATCAAGGTAAAACCGCCGCCCGGAGGGCGGCGGCGAGGACTCCGCGGGATGGCGGCGTGCGTCCGCACGGCGCGTCTCACCACTCGTTCTCGTTGACTCCGGAGGTGTCGCTGTTGGCCCAGAAGCGCCCGGTGCTGGCGTCGTAGTTCCAGCCCGCGTCGCCGGAGACCGGCGGGGTGGAGGCCCAGGTGGCGGCCGACACGTCGTTCGACGGGGTGGCCTTGTAGGGGTTGGCGGGGATCGACTCCTGCATCACCGTGCCGACGGCCTCGAGCTGGGCGAGCGTGGGGTAGGCGGCGCTGCCGTTGACCGCGCCGTTGGCGTAGAAGTTGGCGATGGCCGAGCGCACGCCGCCCAGCACGCCCTTGACGGCCGACTCCTTGGCGTTCGAGGTGTAGTTGAAGTACTTGGGGATCGCGATCCCGGACAGGATGCCGAGGACCACGATGACGACGATGAGCTCGATGAGCGTGAAGCCGCCGTTCGAGCGCCGGGCCAGAGCACGCATGGACGCCTCCTCCTTCCGATCGACGCGGCCGGCGACGTGCCGGCCGAGAACCCCCGGTCCCCCCGCGGGGCACGTCGGACGGGGCCTAGATCGCCCCTTCAGCCCACCAGCGTGACCATGTCCCACATGGGGAGGAAGATCGCCAGCGCCACGCCCAGCACGATCAGTCCAATCGCTACCACCAGCAGGGGCTCGATAACCGTCGCGATGTTCTTGGTCAGGGTGGAGGCCTCGCGCTCGTACTGGCGGGCGATGATCGAGCACATGCGCGTCAGCTCGGCCGACTCCTCGCCCGCGCTGATCATCCGCCGGGCGAACCCGGGGAGGTAGGTGCACGCGCCGAGGACCGCCGTGAGGCGCCCGCCCGAGCGGACCTGGTCCGCCATGCGCTGCGCGTCGCGCGCCAGCAGGGGGCGTCCGGAGGCCCGCCCCGCCATGCCCAGCGCGTCGATCAGGTTCAGCCCCGAGCCCAGGCAGAGGCCGAAGACCCGGGCGAAGCGCGCGACGGCCAGGCCGATGAGGATCTGGCGCAGGTGCGGGACGCGGTGCAGCGCCGTGTCGATGCCCACGCGCCACGGGGGCGAGCGCCACGCCGCCCGGAACGCCATCACCCCCAGCCCGATGGCGCTGAGGTAGCCCCACCAGTAGCCGCGCAGCGACCGGCCCAGCATCGCCAGCGCCTCGGTGAGGAAGGGCAGCTCGACCCCGCGCTGCTCGTACATCGTCGCGAACCGGGGCACGACGACGGCGATCAGGAAGATCGTGGCGGCGCTCAGCACGCCGCTCACCACGAGGGGGTACATCAGCGCCGAGCGCACCTGCGAGCGCGCCTCCTCCCCGCGCTCCAGCGCCTCGGAGAGATACTCGAGCACCTTGACGAGGTTGCCCGACTGCTCGGCCGCGCGCACGGTCTCGAGGTAGACCTCGCCGAACGCGTCGGCGTGGTCGGCCATGGCGACGGCGATCTGCTCCCCGGCCTCGATGCGGGCGGCGATGGCGAGGATGATGTCGCGCAGCCGGGGGTTGGTCTCCTGCTCCCCGATGGACCGGAGCCCCTCGGCGATGGGGATGCGCGCCGAGACCAGCACGCTCATCTGGTAGGTGAAGTGGGCGATGTCGCGCGCCCGGACGGCGCGCCGGGTGCGCCGGCCCGGCGCCCTCGCCGGGCTGATCGAGAGCGGCGTCAGGCCCAGCGCGGCGACCTGGCGGTAGGCGTCCACGGG
>CAYWOF010000004.1:0-4482 GCA_964459825.1 uncultured Phycisphaeraceae bacterium
ACCGGGCCGTCACGCTCAAGGACACGTGGGCGAAGGAGGCGGCGAGGGGGTGAGGAGCGGCGTTACCTGAGCAGTTCGTCACGCACCTCGCGGCGCATGACGGTGCCGCCGCGCGGGGCGAGAAGCTCGGCCGGGAATGCATCAGGGTGGACCGCCAGCGCCAGCCCCGAGCCGACGCTCAGCGCGATCAGCACGATCGCGATCGCGATGGCCATCCACGATGTCTGGCGCGCGCCGCCGATCGACTCGGCCAGCACCGACCCGAGCGGGTGCTTCAGGCGGTACAGCACGCCGATCGGTCCATCCTCGCGCCAGCCGATGCGGGCGAGCGCGAGGAACGACAGGAGCCAGGCGACGATCGTGATGCGCACGAGCACGGCGGCGCCGGCCGCGCTCTGGCGCCCCCAGGCCGTCAGCGCGCCGGCCGCCGCCACCCCGGCGACGACGAGGCCGATCGCGATGAGACCGTCGCGCGGGCCGCGTCGGGGCGGCCTGGGGCGCTGCTCGTACTTCAGGAGCACCACGGGATCGACCGGCATCGCGATGGCCCCTCGCGCACGCGCCGGCCCCACCGGGCGCCGGGCCGGCGTCGGGCGGATCGTAGCACGGGCTACGTGCCGCCCGCTTGACGCGGTTCGCCCGTGCCCGCCCCGGCTTCGGGCGCGTGGCCGGCCGCGCCGTCGGCCCCGGCGCTCCACGCCTCGACGATCAGCACGTCGTCCTTCGTGGCGCCCGCGCGATGGCGCGCCACGGCGTCCATGATCGCCCCGGCGAGCCGCCCCGGCCCCGCCGATCCGGCCGCGATCACCGCGCCGCGCACGCCCTCCATGGTGAACTCGCGTCCGGCGGCATCGCACGCCTCGATGGCCCCATCGGTGTACGCCAGGAGGCTCGACGCCGGCGGGAACGGGAGCGTGCGGGGGGCGGGATCGAACTCGTCCGCGCCGAGGACGCCCAGGAGCGTCGCCGTCGCCCCGAGCCATCCTGTCGAGCCGTCGGGCCGGCGCACGATCGCGGGCGGGTGCCCGGCGCTGGCCCACTCGACCTCGGCGCCGGCCGGATCGACCCGCAGGCACAGGACCGTGGCGAAGACGCCCTGGGGCGCGAGGTCGTGGAGCGCGTACCGGTTCAGGTCGGCGAGCCACTCGCCCGGGCCGGCGTCCGGGTTGGCGTGCAGGAGCCGGCGCATCTCCCCGTGCAGGCGGTTGACCGCCAGGGCGGAGCCCACGCCGTGACCGCTGACATCGAGCACCACCAGCCGGACGGGAGCGCCCGGACGCTCGTCGCGCTGCGCGAAAAGCAGGTCGCCGCCGATCTCGCGCATCGGCTCGTAGCGGTAGTCCATGCGCACGGCGCCGTCCGTGATGGGCGGTGGGAAGAGCGCCTCGTGGATCCTGCGGGCGTGGACGAGCTCGCTCGACAGCTCGTCGTACCGTCCGCGCAGCTCGCGGGCGCGGAAGTGGAGGTCGAACTCCCCGTAGCGCCAGCGACTCCAGAGGACGCCCGGGGCGGCGGCCAGGGGAAACGCGGCGAGGAGGCCCAGCCCGGGACCCAGCGGCGGGCGGTGGAGCGTGACCAGCACGAGGGCGAAGAGCCCCATCGCCGGCACCACGATGCGCAGCGACTCGGGCAGGGACATGGGCACCAGCACGGACACGATGGCCTGGAGGGCGAAGAAGGTGAGGATCGAGACGATGCCGGGGCGCCAGGCGTCGACAGCCGGGGCGCGAGCCCGGCCCTCGGCCGCCTCGCTCAGCCAGTCGCCGATCGGCTCCATGGCCATGCAGTAGCCGCTGGCGAGGACGGTCAGGGCGCTGACCGCGAACACCAGCCGGCGCCGGTCGGGGCGGACCGCCAGGACGTAGGCGAGCGCCGCCCCGTAGAGGCCGACGAGGGGCAGGTCGTAGAACAGGTCCACCACCCACAGGCCCGCCGCCCGGGCCTGGGCCGTCGCCGGGTCGGTCGAATCCCGGAGCGTGCCGATGAGGCTGAGGCCCAGCAGCCCGAGCATCACGATGCAGTACCAGCGGATGCGCCCGCGGAGCGCCCGGGCGCGCTCGGCATCGAAGCGGCGCAGCAACTCCGCATCCGCGCCCAGCACGGCCTGCGGGCCCCGAGCCGATGCTGTCTCGCTGCTGCTCACGGGCCGGGCTCCGACTGTCGGTTCGGCAACGGTACGCACCACGTGGTGTCATCGCCCCGGGGCCGGGTTCGTCGCGAGGGCCGCGGTCACCGGGGCTCGGCAGGCCCGCCCGCCGGCGGGTCCAGGACGAACTCGAACTGCTGATCCGGCTCGGTCATGTAGCGGTTGAAGACCGGGGAGTAGGACTTGACGCGCACCGTGCGCCCGTCGGGCAGGAACTCCATGAGGCGGAGGTAGCCCTCGCCGCCGAGCTCCCGCATCTGGTAGTTGGCGAGGATCTGGTGGACGGTGCGTCCGCGGTCGTTCGTGCTGGCGAGGTACCCGGTTCCATCGCCCAGGACGTGGCCGTTGAGCGCGAGGGCGAAGTCGTGACGCCGGACCAGCTTCTGCCAGAGTTCCTCGCCGTCGTTGACGCCGCCCGGGGTGCGGTACTGGTGGGGGTTGTAGTCCTGCGGGTGCTCGGGGTCGGTGTGGTCGTAGCGCCGGTCGTTGTTGTTCATGTAGGCGTGCGTGACCAGGATGCCCGTGCGCCCGGGGTGCCGCTCCATGACCTCGCCCGCCCAGCGGATCGTCTGGTCGCGCGGGCCCCACTCGAGGCACACGATGATCCAGCGGCGCCCGCCCGCCTCGAACAGGTGCCAGGTGTTGTCGAGGCGGCCGGGCTCCATGGCGCCGCCGAAGGTGGGCATGGCGCCGTAGGTCTCGAAGGGGAAGAACTCGTTGAGGAGCGTGTCGCGGGTGGAGGCGTCGCCGCCGGGGCCGTAGTCGTGATTGCCGGGGACGAGGGCGACGGGGACCAGGCCGTCGAGCAGCCCCAGCGCGTCCCGCGCGTGGCGCCACTCGCCGGGGGCGTTGTTGTTGACGATGTCGCCGAGCTGGATGACGTAGCGCACGTCCCGGCGCTCGCGGTTGGCGGCGATCCAGCCCGTCTGGGCGTGGAAGAGCCCGGGGTAGTGCTGCGAGTAGTTCTGCGTGTCGGGGAGGACGACCAGCGTCCAGGAGCCGGGGACGAAGCCGGGCGTCGAGAGGGTCGAGGGAGTGACGCGGGGGGGCGGGGCGCGGTGCGCGCGCACCTCGACCGCGTGCGTCGAGAGGTTGGCGAAGAACGAACGCCGGAACGCCTCGAGCGCCGCGTCCCCCTCGGGCGTTCGACCGGCCGGCGGGTCGATCGTCTTGTCGAACGCGATGGCGCTGAGAATGATCCGCCCCTGGCCGCAGGCCGCCTCCATCAGGGCGGGGTTCCGCGCCGTCTCGTCCGCGGCCAGGATGACCTCGAAACCGCCCTGCTCGACGAAGGACTCCCAGATCGTCCGCGTGGCGTGGAACGAGAGAATCCCATCCGGCGCTTCCACCCCGGTCATGAGCGGGTGCCCGGGCGCGAGCACCCGGGCCTGGGCGAAGTCGGGATCGGCGCGTCGGGCGCCCTGCGTGCCCGGCAGGAAGGGGGGCTCGGGCTCGGTCTGGTCGGCCTGGGTCAGTTGGACGAGCACGTGGCCCTTGTCCACGTAGTCGAGGAGCCCGCGGGCGTGGCGCGCCATGTACGTCGCGTAGCGGGGGTCCTCGCTGACGAACGAGCCGAGCACGATCACCCCGGCCTCGAGCTCGGCAGGAGGGCGGTCCAGGGGCAACGGCTCGACCCGGAACCCCGCCGCCCGCAGGAGGTCGGCGGCGTGGGCCGAGTGGGTCCACTTGTCCTCGTGGTCGAAGACGTAGGCGAGGGGCTGGGCCTCGACGGGGGCGACCAGGGGGGCCATCAGGACGATCAGGGGGAACGCGCGTGCGGGCATCGGGAGGCCTCCTTGGGATGGCGCCGCCCGCAGCATACGGAAGTGGGGGGCAGCGCCCGCGGCCGGGCCTGGCCGTACCCTAGACCCATGCCCCTCGTCTGCACCGGAACCATCGGGATCGACACCGTCTCCACCCCCACGGGCCACCGCGAGAAGGTCCTGGGCGGCTCGTGCACGTACTTCGCGGCCGCGGCGTCGTTCCACGGGCCGGTCCGCATCGTGGCCGCGGCGGGGGGCGACTTCCCGCCCGAGTTCCGCCGGACCCTCGAGTCGTTCCGGGGGATCGACCTGGCGGGCCTGGAGACGCGGGCCACGAGCAAGACGTTCGCCTGGGGCGGGCGGTACCACGCCAACATGAACGAGCGGGACACGCTCTTCACCGAGCTGGGTGTGCTGGCCGAGCGACCGCCCGCGATCCCCGGGGCCTATCGCGATTCCCAGTTCGTCTTCCTCGCCAACACGCACCCCGCGGTGCAGCTGGGGATGCTCGACAGCTTTCCCGGGCGGCGCAGCGACGGGCGCGTCGTCCGGCCGGCCGGCAGCGTCGGGACA
>CAYWOF010000004.1:4492-21470 GCA_964459825.1 uncultured Phycisphaeraceae bacterium
AATCGTTCTCGGTTGCTTCCTCTGGATCATCAAGGCGGCGCCTGGTCGTGGCGGACACGATGGACCTGTGGATCAACACGGCCCGGGCGGAGCTGGACCTGCTCCTGACGCGGGTGGACGGGCTGGTGCTCAACTACGACGAGGCGGAGCTGCTGACGGAGAAGAGCAACACGGTGGCCGCGGCGCGCCACATCCTGCGGATGGGGCCGCGGTTCGTGGTGGTGAAGAAAGGGGAGCACGGGTGCATCCTGGTGCACGATGGGGGCGTGGCGGCGCTCCCGGCGTACCCGGCGGAGAATGTCGTGGACCCGACGGGGGCGGGCGACTCGTTCGCGGGGGGGATGATGGGGCACCTGGCGGCGACGGTCTCGGGGCGCGGGAAGGGGGGCGAGGGTGGGGTGGACTATCCGACGCTGCGCCGGGCGCTGGTGCACGGCACGGTCCTGGCGAGCTTCACGATCGAGTCGTTCGGGCTCGAGCGGCTGGCGGGCTTGAAGCGCGAGGAGCTGGAGGCGCGGTACCGGGCGTACGTGGAGATGGTGCGGGTGTGAGGGGGGAAGGGGGGAAGGGGGCCTATGGGTGCCTGGGGCTTCGGAGTGCTGCAGGATGACACGGCGCTGGATGTACGCGCCGACTACCTGAAGCACTTCAACGGCGGGCGTGGCCGCGAGGAGACCCTGCGCCGGTTGAAGCACGAATACGCGGGATGCATGGGCGACCCCGATGAGGAGCCGGTGTTCTGGCTTGCCGTGGCCGCGTGCGAGTGGGAGTGTGGACAGCTCTCGAAGCCCGTCCTGACCCGCGTGCGGCGGATTGTCCAGCGCGGCCTCGGATTGGATCGGTGGGCCGCGGAAGGACCAACGGTGCTCCGACACCGGAGGGCCCGACTGGCGGCGTTTCTCAAGTCGATCGAGGAACCGAACCCCAAGCCCCGCGTCCCCCGGCCGGCGATCAAGCGGAAGCCGGTGTTTGAGCCGGGGGATTGTCTGGGCGTTCGGAAGTCCAACGGTCGGTACGGCGCGGTTCTGGTGCTGGATGGGGATCCGGAATCCTCGGACCCAGGAGTGGAGACGTTCGGCGTCAACGTGGTCGGCGTGCTGGAATACGACTCGGCTCGGAAACCCGGGCCGACGGTGTTCGAGGGGCGGAAGTGGGCCGTGTCGAGGTTCCAGTTCCGAACGAAGGGGCCACCCGACCTGGAGTTCCTGAGTGTCGCGCGGAGCGGCTTCCGGGCCGTGCGGGATCGGATCGAGGTGGTGGGCCGGACCAGGATCCGGAAGTCGGACCCCCGGGAGCCGCGGGTTTACACCGACTGGAAGGGGTTCCTGGAATGAGGACGGAGTCCGATCGTGAAGTCGATTAGCGCGGCACGATCATCCCCGCAAATGCCGGGGATGATCGTGGCACGGTGGTCGGGTCACCCGTCGCTCGGCGCCGCGGTGCGAGTTGGCCACGCCGACGCGCTGCCACCGTCGGGGGCACACATTGGGACGTTGCCACGCGCCGTGGCGGGGCGATGATTGGCCCATGGACACCCCCCCTCGCGCGCCGGGCTCGGCTGAATCGGAACGGCTCCATGGGACGGATCCGCTGGACGCGGTCGCCGCGGCGCCGGAGCATCATCGGGTGCTGCTGGAGAACGCGGCGGTGCGGGTGCTGGAGACGCGGATTGAGCCGGGCGAGCGGGTGCGCCTGCACACGCACCGCTGGCCCGCGGTGTACTACATCTTGGCGTGGAGCGACTTCGTGCGGCGGAACGAGCGGGGCGAGGTGACGCTCGACTCACGGGCGGGGGGAGCGGCGCAGCGCCGGCCGGGGGAGGCGATGTGGTCGCCGCCGCTCGGGCCCCCCACGCTGGAGAATGTGGGGACGTCGGCGATGCATGTGATCAGTGTGGAGGTGAAGGTGGGGGTGTGAGAGACGGCGGTCCGGTGGTTGGGGAACGGCCATTGGCGCCGGGGCCTCGGGATGGTCGCGGCGTGCCTTGAGCCGCGGAGCGGCGGCAGCGAGTAGCCCGGGCCGTGAGGCCCGGGATAGCGGGTATCCCCGGTCACCTCCAGATTGCCTCGCCGAGCCCCATCGGGGCGGCAGCCCGGCTCAATCGAACACGTAGCGCGGATCGTACTCGATCCCGTTCTTCCTGAGCAGGGCGATGTACTCCTCCTCGAACGTCCTCCGCCGGTGATGCTCCTGCTGCGAGTTGATGTACGCGCGGACGGCGTCGAGGCCCGATGCGCTGACGGAGTACGCCGCGTACGCGGACTGCCACGCGAAGTCGCGTTGGAGGACATCCTTCAGCCAGCGCGAGGAGTTGGCCTTGAGGTCGCGCACCAGGTCCGCGGGCGCGATCGTCGGGTGGATCGAAACGAGTTGGTGGAGGTGATCCTCCATGCCGCCCGGCGCGAGCAGCACGCACTTCAGGTTGCGCGCGATGCCGCCTCAGAACGAGCACAGCCGGGGGAGCACGTCGCGGGGGATGAGCCGCTCCCGCTGCTTCGTGCCGTACACGACGTGGAGCACGATGTTGGTGTAGGTGTGGTCCATGTGTGCAGCGTACAGCGCTGTGGGCGCCGGAGGCTGCCGCCCCGATGGGGCTGGCACAGGGGAGAGGGAACGGAGGGGATCGCCATCCCGGGCCTCACGGCCCGGGCTACTGGCTGGCGCCGCTCCGCGGCTCGCCGACTGTTTCGGACGAGGGGGAGGGCTCATTGAATCCGCGTTTGCCGGAGGAGGCGGCCGTGCGACGTCGTCAACCGACCAAGTTGGCGAACGGCCGCTTGCCATACTGTCGTACGAACGCGGCAATAAGCGACTGCTCTGTCGGTCTCGCCGCTGCGGCGGCCGTCGTTTGCCAACCAACGATCAGTTCGGCCGAGTCTGCCAAGTGCCAGACGTATCGCCCGCCCCAATGACCGACGGGGCGACCACTTCCAAAGTCGAGATACTGGCCCAGTCGCCTCTTCAGGGTTTGCCCGCTGGCCTTGCCGATGTAGACCACGGGTGACGCGGGCACCCAAGCTGCTTGGAGAACAGGCAGAGCCACGGAGGGGTCGCGCCCTTTGAACCAACCGCCGGTGGATGTCGCGAGAAAGCACGGCGGCGTACACAATTCGCGCAGGAGTACGTAGACGCCGGGATCACCCGGGACCGCCGCGAGACGACTTGCACGGAGTGATGAGACAGGCAGGAAGCCGGTAAACCCGAGCGACGCGACGTGCGCTCGCGAACCGAAGGAGCTCGGCGCCGGATCGCTCACGCGCCTCCCTCCGGGCTCGGCCAGAGTGTCACCCCGCCATGCGCCGGGCGTGGGTGACTTCCCGCTGCTCGACTGGACGCACCTGCTCGGGGCCCACGGTCGCCACCGCGACGGTGTCGCCGGCGAGCGTGCAGAACTCCACCGTGTATCCGCCCGCGGCAAAGACGTGCACGACCGTGCCCACATCGCCGGCCTTGAGGCCGTGCTTGGCGAGGTCCTCGGTGAGGACGACGCGCTGGAGTTCGGAGATGGATCCGGTGGCGGACATCGGCTAATCCTATTCCGAGGGTCGGAGGCGGGGCCGTGGCGCCGGGTAGGCCGTCACAAAGCGGGGTCGGTCGGACGGCGGCTCGATGATCCAGACCGAGCGCACCCGGGGCGACCTGCCGTCCGGGCACGGCATGGGGGAGTCGACCGTGTACATCGTGCCGTGTTGCACCTGGTTGATCTCTGACGCGGGGGAAAGGCGAACATGGTCGAGCAAGGCCCGAATCAGGCGGTCGGGGTCGGAGCGATTGAAACCCAGAGCGAAGAAGAACGCCGCTTTGGGCGCGCCATCCGGATGCTCCGGATTCAGCAGGTACGCGGGGATCTTGAGCGATGGGACTTCCGCGAGCTCGCGGTTCGGAACGTAGTCCAATGGCGGCTCGCTCGATTGCCTCACCACTCGGGCCCGCCCGTGTACCTTCCGTAGATGTCCGCCATGGCCTGCACCATCTCGCCGAGCGTGCAGTGCGCCAGGGCCGCGTCGATGAGCGCGGGCATGACGTTGGTGGGGTGGAGGCCGGAGGACTGAGGGCTGAGGGCGGAGGACTGTGTGGTGATGGGTCTGCCCTGGCAGGCCGCGCGGATGTTGTCGAGGGCCCGGGCCACGGCGCCCGCATCTCGGGCCTTCTTGAACCTCGCCAGCCGCTCGCACTGCTGCACCTCGACCTCGTGCGGGATCTGCAGGATGTCGATCGGGCGTTTCTCGTCGGGGTCGGTGTAGGCGTTGACGCCGACGATGATGCGGTCCCCGGCCTCGCACTCCTCGCTGAAGCGGTAGCTGGCCTCGGCGATCTGGCGTCGGAAGTAGCCCTTGTTGATGCCGTTGACGACGCCGCGGCCGTAGCCGGAGCGCGGGGCGTAGGCCGCGTGGGACGACATCGCACATGGCACATCACGACAGGGCACATCCGAGGCGGATGCGCGCGCGGGCGGCTGTGCGCTGTAGCCCTGTGCCATGTGGCCGTTGCCCGACCCACCTCGCCCAGCAGCCTTGGGATGTTCCTCGCCCATCGCATCAATATCCGCGATGTAGTCCAGCGCCCCCGCCTCCATCACGTCCGTCAGGTGCTCCACGAACCAGCTCCCGCCCAGCGGGTCCGCCACGCGCGTCACGCCCGTCTCGTGCGCCAGGATCTGCTGCGTCCGCAGCGCCACCGTCACGGCCTGCTGGGTCGGCAGGCCCAGCGTCTCGTCCATGCTGTCGGTGTGCAGGCTCTGGCACCCGCCCAGCACCGCGGCCATCGCCTGGTAGGCCACGCGCACGATGTTGTTCAGCGGCTGCTGCTCCGTCAGCGAGCACCCCGCCGTCTGCACGTGCGTCTTCATGTACCACGACTTCTCGCTCCTGGCCCCGTACCGGTCGCGCATGACGCGAGCCCAGATCCGGCGCGCCGCCCGCAGCTTGCAGACCTCCTCGAAGAACTCGTTGTGGCTGTTGAAGAAGAACGACAGGCGCGGGGCGAAGGCGTCCACCGCCAGCCCGCGCTCCATGCACGCCTCGACATACTCCATCCCGTCCCGTAGCGTGAACGCCAGCTCCTGCACCGCCGTGCTGCCCGCCTCGCGGATGTGGTACCCGCTGATGGAGACCGAGTGCCACCGGGGCACGAACCTGGACTGGAACTCGATCGTGTCCACCACCAGCTTCACCGACGCCTCGGGCGGGTAGATGAACTCGTTCTGGCTGTGGAACTCCTTGAGGATGTCGTTCTGGAGCGTCCCGCCGAGGCTGGTCCAGGGGATGCCGCGCTCCAAGGCCATGGCCAGGTACATGGCCCAGATGCACGCCGCCGGGCCGTTGATGGTCTGCGAGACCGTCACCTCGCCGACCGGGATGTCCGCGTACAGCCGGTGCATGTCCTCGAGCGTGCAGATCGCCACGCCGCAGCGCCCGACCTCGCCCGCCGAGAGCTCATCGTCCGAGTCCCGCCCCATCAGCGTGGGCAGGTCGAAGGCCGTGGAGAGGCCCGTGTTCGCCGCCGTGCCCGCGGCCTGCGACAGCAGGTACTTGAACCGCTGGTTCGTGTCATCCGCCGAGCCGAACCCCGCGAACTGGCGCATCGTCCACAGGCGGGTTCGATAGCCGCGCGGGAAGAGCCCGCGCGCGTACGGGAACTGTCCCGGCGGCGGCAGCTCGCGCGCGATGTGGTCGGGCTGGAGCGAGGGCGTCACCGGCGCCGGCGCGGGCAGGCGGTGGGTGGGCGACGTGGGCGCGGGCGGCACGGACTCGGGCGCCGCGTACGCCGGGTCCAGCACGATCCCGGAGATCGTGACCGCGTGGGGGTCGATCTTCTCCGCGGCCGGGGCGCTCAAGGGGGGCGTGGCGGAGTGGGAGGGGCGCGAGGTGGTGGACATGCCCCAAGTTTAGCGGGGGAGGCAACGGATCAGAAGGCGCGGCGGTAGAAGGCGCAGGGGCGTGGAAACGCCCGGGCGTTCAGAAATCGTCCGTCGCTCTGGGGCGCGGCTTGGCGGCCGGGCGGGCGGCGGCGGGGGCGGCCAGCTCCCCCACCAGCTCGGCGAGGGCCTTGACATCGCGGGCGCCGAGGATCCGCGCCGTTCGCACGGCGTCCGCACCCGCTCGCGCCAGGTGGCGCTCGGCCTGCTCCCAGAGCCGCGCGGCCTTGGCGTCCGTGGCGAGGTAGAGGTCCGAGACGAGCTCCTGGAGCTTCTGGAGGGTCACGGCGTCGAGGCTGTTGTAATAGCGCCGGACGATGCCCCGCTGGTGGGGTGTGAGGTGCTGTCCCTTGGCCATTCCGGACTCCCCTGGGTGATTCGCGATGGTACGCGACGGAGGGCGGTGGGGAGGGGTCGATGACGGGCAATGAACGGTCGCGCATCTCGTTGAGCATGGCGAGCGAACCGCGCAGGATGGGCTTTGGGGGTGCGGCGGTCTGCCCGCAGGGGAGGTGGCCTGTGAGACTCTCGATCGAACATCTGCTGCTGGGGCTGGGGGTGGCGGCCGCGGGAGTCGTGGAACTGGCCACGAGCCTGCCGGGGCGGGCGCCGCTGGCCCTGGCGCGGGATGCGCTCGCGTGGGTGGGTTCGAGCGGCCTGATGCTCGATGGGCTGCGTGGCTCGGGTGGCGCGCCGGTGGAGTGGCGTCTGGCCTCGCACGAGGCGGAGTCGGCGGACGTGGCGCCGGCGGCGATGCCCGACGAGGCGGGCGGGTGGGCGAGCGCGCCCGAGGCGCCGGCGACTCACGAGGTGCCGGTCACCGCGGAGGTGCCGCGCATCGCCGCGGTCGCCCCGGTGTGCGAGCCGGGGCCGACGATGCCCGAGCCGGGCGTGACGGTCGATCCGGAGCGGGCGCTTCTCGTGATGCACCGGCTGGCCGCGGCCGGAGACATCTGCGTCGAGGTGCGGGGAACGCGTGTCGACGTGTGGCGCGAGCGGTTCGGGGATGGTTCGCGCGCGGGGCAGCGTCTCCACGTGCGGACGCTCGGGCCGTACCTGCCGCGGGGCGAGGCTGTGCGCCGCGGTTGAGCGGGGCGTGGCTTGGGGGGTGATGGCGTGGGGAGGGGCGGCAGTGGTAGACTGCGCCCATGGCCCAGGCCGATCCCATGGCGTGCCCGCGCTGCGACGCGGCGTTGCAGTACGTCGGCACCAAGAAGTTCCACGAGGGCACCCGCGCGTGGGGGGCCTTCCTCGGCGATCTCGGTGAGCTCTTCACCCACCGCGAGCACTTCGACGTCTACGTGTGTCCGCGCTGCGGCCGGGTCGAGCTGTTCGTCGATGGGGTCGGCGAGGAGTTTCGGCCGCACTGACCCAAGATGGAATGGACTGTGAGGGGCAGGTGGCCGATTCCCGACGACCGGTTGAGACCTCCACGTACGAAGAGTGGACGCGCTACATCTTCGAGCGGTGGCACGAGGATGTGGGGCCTTCCGATTCCCACTGGAATCTCGCGATCCTGGATCGTCAGGAGCCTGCCCGCGCTCTGGATTACATGACGCGACTGTTCACCGATCCGGGCGGGCTCCTGAGGCGATACGATCGTGATCAACTGGGGCAGGGTCTCCACTATCTGGCGAGCGGTGGTGAGTCGGAGTATGGGATCCTGTACGTCAACCCCGCGCTTCCACTGGAAGCACGAGTAGCCGGGGTCCATGCCATCGCCACGCTGTACGAGCGATTGTTCGCCCCGGCGTGCGCGAAGTACCTGAGCCACCTCGAGGTCTACCCCCACCGCCACGCGGAGCGCAACGAGCTCAACGGCATCTGCTACATGTGGTGGGACGTGTTCCCGATGTACGGGCGAACGCGCCACCCGACGACACGTGAGGAGCCCGACGTCCGCGATCACAACGAGGACCATCGCGCGATCGAGCGGGCATGCCTGACGGCCATGGAGCGCACGCTCGATGTTGACCATCCGGCCTGCCTCGAAGGCGCACTTCATGGACTCGGCCACTGGAGCGTCTACTACCCGGAGGTGGCCATTCCCGCGATCGATCGCTTCCTGGCACGCCGGCCCGACCTGCCCGAGGACTTGGCCGAGTACGCACGTGCCGCGCGAGCCGGGGCCATCCAATAACGCTGGGGCGTCCACCGGTGATCGACCGTGCAAACCGCCTCCCGCCGCATCGCCCAACAATCTCCCCATGCTCATCCGCCTCAAGCGCGTCCGCGATGGGGTCGTGCTCACGTGCGTGCGCGGGGGCGAGGGGGGGTCCGTCGCCGTGCAGCGGACCGGGCACGGCGGCTTCTTCGCCCTCCACGACCTGATGCACCACGCCGTGGAGACCGCGCTCGGCTTCCGGCGGGCCTTCTTCGGCCTCATGGCCGAGGGCTGGTCCTTCGAGACCTTCGGCGATCGCACCGACCCGCGCTACCGGGCCATGCCGCCCGAGGCCATCTGGGCCGAGAACCTCGTCGCGATCCTCTCCCGCCTCTACGCCGACCGCGCCTGGCGCGACGCCGAGCTCCTCCCCCTCTGGATCGACGATGTGAACCGCGAGCTCGCGGCGGTGTTGACCCAGCAGAACGCCCGGCCCTTCCGCCTCGAGGCCGCGCAGGCCGTTGAGATCTACCGGCGGTTTGGAGAGCTGGCCGATCGATGGATGGCGGTGCCGGTGGGAGAGCATCTTGAAATCTCGTTCTCGGTATACTCGCGCGCATGCTCCAGACGTTGATCGAGCGGATGCGCAACCCCGACGATGAAGTCCGATCCGTAGCGGAGGACGACCTTCACAAACTGGCCCGCTCGGGCACCTTGGGCGTCGAGGATGCCCGGAGCCTGCTCCGGGCTGCAACGGGTGACTTCCCCGAGGGCCAGCATGGCTCACACGACCTCTCGTGCAGCCTCGTCTACGCGGCTCGTGAGATCGTAAAGGACAAGGACCCGGCCGCGCTACTGCCATCGATCGAGTCCGAGTTCGCCCGGTTATCGCCAGAGGCTAGGCAAGCGTCGCTCGGCATCGTCACCATGGTGCACACGCCAGCCGCCGCCAGGTATTACATTCAGTGCTTGCGCGAGCGGCCCGAGCAACTCGATCGCCTGCTCCCGGTGTACTCCCCCGAGGCCGGAGCGGAGGTCGCGGCCACGCTGTTTCCCGCCCCGCTGGACTGCGCGAGCCAGGAGGAGTTCGCGTTTCCCATCCTCCGCATGCTCTGGGAGTTCCTGGGGGCGGGGCTGCTGCCGCCAACGGTCGCCACCGGGCATGAGAATCGAGTCACCGAGCGCTTCCGGGCCGAACTCGCTCGCGCCCGCGCGCTCCAGCGGGCCACCGGGCGAGGGTGGAAGGACGAGGAGCCCTACTCAAGCACCCGCGACCTCGTTGGGCTCCTGCTCGATCTCTCCGGTCAGCTGGAGTCCGCTCCGCTGCTCGCTATCGCTCGCGAGGCGAGCGATCTCTCGGACGCGTACCTGCGCCGCTTCCGGGCGATATCGCTGCTGCGACGCGCGGAGCAGGTGACCGACGAGGAACTCGAATGGATCGCCCAGTCTCCGCGCGATCGATACTGGCTCTTCGATCAGCTGCACGCGATCAATGCTCCGAACCGCCTTCCGGAAGCGTGTCGTGATCAGGTCCTGCTCGCCGAAGGGCACATGGTGGACTGGCTCTGCTTTGGAACGGAGCTGGGTCGTGAGCCCGATGAGATCGAGCTTCTGCACCGCGAGACACGGCGCCGGTCGTCGGGCCCGCGCCTCCTGGCCTGGCTGGGCGCCAAGACCACCGTGGACTACTTCTTCTTCCGCTACCGGGTGACCGAGGAGCACTGGTCGAAGGAAGACGGCTGGATGGTCGGAATGGCCGGCGGCTACGCGCGCGACATGCAGCCCACGACGCGTCACGATGGAGGCACCTTCAGCCACTTCACCAAGCTCGAAGAGAAGACGCTCCAGCAACACGTGGCCTCGTTCCTGGACTAGGGCGGGGACTTCATCGGCCGGGCTCAGCAGTCCTCACCAGCGTCTCCTCATGGTGCGTCCGCCACGCCACCCCATCCTCCGACACCTCCGCCCGCTCCCGCACCGTGCCGTTCTCGCCCGGCGTGTACGTCAGGCGCAGGTGCACGCCGGGCCCCGCGGCGGTCGCCTGCCTCCCGGTGAACGCCATCCCGCCCGCCTCTGTCGCTTTCCCCGTCAGCTGCAGCATCGTGCCCAGCGCATCCACGCTGACCCACAACCACGTCCGCTCGGCGTGGTTCGGCGCCAGCAGCCCCGTCCATTGCGCGCCCCCGATGTTCGTCAGCATCGTGCCGATCCCCTGGCTGTCCGAGGGCCGCGTCAGCGTCAGGGTCTGCATCACCTCGCCCCGCTCGTTCGTGCTCGTCCACGTGCCCAGCAGGAAGCCCAGCTGCTCGTGCAGGCGCGGAGCCTTGCCGATCCCGTCCACCAGCGCCCGGAAGCGCGGGTCCTCGCGCAGCGAGTCAAGGTCGGTGTCCGCGCTCACCTGCTTCAGATCCACGAACCCCGCGTCGATCGCGTGCGCCAGAAACTCCAGCGCCTCGTCGGTGTGCCCCAGCAGCGCGTGCGCGCACGCGGCGTTGTACAGGGCGTCGATCCGCAGCGCCGGGTTCGTGATCTGCGCCGCCAGCAGGTGGTGCGCCAGCGCCTCCCCGGGCTTCCCAGTCACGTGCAGCGCGTAACCCAGCCGGAAGTGCAGCAGGGCGTGGCTCATGCCCGCCGCCAGGGCTGCGCGATAGCTCGCGACCGCCGCGCCCCAGTCCTGCTTCTGGAACGCCTCGTTTCCCGCGTTGAACTCCGCCTGCCCGGGCGCCGGAGGGGCCGGCGGCGCCGGTGCAGTCTGTGGCGGCGCCGGGGCGGGCGGCTGGCCCACGGTCAGCGTGCCGCTCAGCACCGCGCACAGCAGGGCGATCACGACCGGTCGGCGGTTGCTCATTACCGGGCTCCTCGGCGTTGCGCCCGTGTACCGAGAGTGCCTGGCGCGGTTGCGGAGCGCACGCCCGATCCGGCGCGAGGCCCCGGCTGCGCGCTCCGACGCGATCCGCCGCGCGGGACTCGGTGGCCTCGACCGAGCCGTACGGTCGGGCGCGGGAACCCACCCGGGGGCGAGCGATCTCGGCCAGTTGGCACCCGGCGCACGGCCCCGACCGGGCCCCCCGGACGCCGCGCGGTATTACCATTAGAGCCAAGGGCGTTGCGCTCGCGCGTCGTCGCCGAGCACCCGTGGACTCGCCTCCCCCCTCGCGCGCGAGGGCGCCGATGACCAGCCCGCCTCTGCACGTCGTCACCGGGGCGCTCGGCTACACCGGCCGCGCTCTCACCGAGCGACTGCTGGCCCGCGCCATCCGTGTCCGGACGCTCACGAACTCTCCCAACCGCCCCCATCCCTTCGGCGACCGACTCGAGATCCGGCCGTACGCCTGGGACGACCCGGCGGCGCTGGAGCGGGCGCTCCGGGGCGCGGACGTGCTGCACAACACGTACTGGGTCCGCTTCGACCATCGGCTGTTCACGTTCGCGCAGGCCGTGGCCAACACGCGCCTGCTGTTCGAGGCCGCGCGGCGCGCCGGCGTCGCCCGCATCGTGCACGTGAGCATCCTGCACGCGGACCAGGCCGACGACCTGGGCTATTACCACGGCAAGCACCAGCTCGAGGACGCCCTGCGCGCCACCGGCATTCCCCACGCCATCGTCCGCCCGGGAGTGCTGTTCGGCCGCCTCGACATCCTCGTGAACAACATCGCGTGGGTCGTCCGGCGGCTGCCGTGCTTCGGCGTCTTCGGCGACGGGCGGTACCGCCTCCGGCCCCTGCACGTGGACGACATGGCCGCGCTGATGGTCGACCACGCCGATCGATCGGGAAACACGATGGTGGACGCCGTGGGGCCCGAGGCCTTTGCGTACCGCGAGCTGGTCGCGAGCCTCGCCCGGATCATCGGCGTCCGTCGCCGGATCGTGTCCGTGCCGCCGGGCCTCGGCCTGGCCGTGGCGAGGCTTCTCAACCCCCTGGTCGGGGACGTGATCATCACCCGTGAGGAGATCAAGGGCCTGATGCGCGGCCTGCTCGATTCCGACGCGCCCGCGGCCGGCCCCACCCGGCTCACCGACTGGGCCCGCGCCCATCGAGACGAGCTGGGCGTTCGCTACGCCAGCGAGGTGGGCCGACGCGTGCAGCCGGCCGCCGCCTACGCCGACGTGCGCTGACCGTCTCCGCGCGCGATGCTCACACCGGTGCGCGGGGTTCCGCGCGCGAGCGGCCCGCCTCCAGTTCCATCGCCATCCGCGCTAGCGTGGTGACCGTGTTCCAGTTCCGGCACGTGCCCGGCGTGCCGAGGGCCTTCTCCACCGCGGCCATCGGCACCTCGGCTCTCCCGGCCCCGTCGGGGTAGTAGAGGTGCGCCTCGCGCCCGCGCAGCACGAACCGCTCCGCGCCGCCGTTGAGCGCCGCGAAGGCCTTCCGGGCGCCCGCGCCGGGCGCTGCGCCGAGGAACATCACCAGCACCCGGCTGGCGTCGAGGCGAGCGAGGTCGGCGAACACGCCCGCCGCGAGCACCCGGCGCAGCTCCGCCGCCGTCCGCACCATCACGCGCGGCCGGAACCCCCATGCCCTCTCGATCGCCTCCTCGATCCGCTCCGCGCAACCGTTCAGCTCCGCCCCGTCGCACCGGAACACCACGTTCCCGCTCTGGATGTACGTCCGCGCATCGCGCAGACCGATCCCCTCGCACAGGGCGCGCAGCGACTCCATCGGCAGCATGTTCCTGCCCGTGACGTTGATCCCGCGGATGAGCGCGACGCCCACTCTCACGTCAGCAGTCTACCGGGACCGGCAGGTGGCGCAACTGGCAGATTACACCCGGCAAACTCCGTGCTTCGAGGCGTTCACGCCATCTGCCCATCTGCTATCTGCCCTCTGCCCATCTGCGATCTGCCCTCTGCCCATCTGCCCTCTGCCCTCTGCCCATCTGCGATCTGCCCATCTGCCATCTGCCCTCTGCCCATCTGCCATCTGCCTCGGCCCCCGCGAGGAGTCGAACCGCGCCGCGGCCCCGGGCGCTTGTTCTTCGGCGCCAGGCCCTCCCACGCCATCCGCAGCGCACGCCGCACCCCGTCCTCGCGCGCCTTGGCCAACCGCACCCGCGTCCAGCCCTGCATGCCCCACGTCCCGCCCAGCGCCTCGAATGGCCCGCCCCCATCCCCCACCAGCTCCTCCTGCTGGTCCAGCGTCAGCCGGACCACCCCTGAGGTCTCATCCTCGGAGAGCGTCGCGAAGATCTTGTTCCCGACCCGGAAGTCCGGATGCCCCATGTGCTCCCGCTCTTCGGCATCGGGAAGCGCGAGGGCGAGCGCTCGAAACTCGTCGCTGGTCATGGTGCCGAGTCTACCCCCCTCCCCCGCCCCCCGCCCCGCGCCACCCGCGCTCCGGACCGCCGCGCCCTACACTGCCCCGTTCGCTCGGGGCGCGGCCCCGGGTACCCCCACGCGCCGCGTGGGGTCACGCTCGCGGAGCGTGCCGCCCAGCCGCTGAGACGCACCCGTTGAACCTGATCCGGTTCGAACCGGCGGAGGGAAGCGACCCATGACGACCAACGGCGCCCGCTCACCCGCTCACCGGCTCACGGTTCCCCCGTCGCATCGCCTGGGAGTCCCGCACCGCGGGGCATCCAACCCCGGCCGCTCGCCCGGAGTCACCACGCCCGGCTCCTTCGCCCTCGCGCCCGACCTCGGCGGCCCGCTCATGTTCGCCAGCCCCGACACGCCCGGCATGCCATCGCCGAGCGAGAAAACGGCGTGGGACTATCTGCCGGAAGGATGGCGCGTCGAGAAGTGGCCAAGTGGCACAGTGGCAGAGTGGCAAAGTGATTTCCCGAATGGCCAAGACCCACACTCGGCCACGCTGCCACTTCGCCACTCTGCCACTTCCCTCTTCCAGTCCGCGCGCGGCGAAACCCTCCGTGTCACCCACCCTCGCGCCTTCCAGCCGCGCACGCAGTTGGAGTTCGCCCGCCTCGGCATCGTCACCCGCGAGATGCGCCGCGTCGCCGCGCGCGAGCCGCACTTCGACGAGATGACGGGGGGGAAGGGCGCCGAGGCCGTGCGTGACGAGGTCGCCGCGGGGCGCATGGTCATCCCCGCCAACATCAACCACCTCGCCCATCGTCTCGACCCCATGGCCATCGGGCGCGCCAGCCGCACGAAGGTGAACGCCAACATGGGCGCCAGCCCCGTCTCGAGCGGGACCGCCGAGGAACTCGAGAAGCTCGACTGGGCCGTCCGCTGGGGCGCCGACACGGTCATGGACCTCTCCACCGGGGGCAACTTGGACGAGTGCCGCGATGCCTTCATCCGCCACTCGACCGTCCCCATCGGCACCGTCCCGATCTACTCGATGATCATCGGGCGCAAGATCGAGGACCTCACGCACGACGAGATCCTCAAGGGCATCGAGCACCAGGCCCGCCAGGGTGTGGACTACATGACGATCCACGCCGGCGTCCGGCGCGGACACCTGAAGTTCGTCAAGGACCGGCTCATCGGCATCGTCTCCCGCGGCGGGTCCCTCCTCGCCAAGTGGATGCTCGTCCACAATGCCGAGAACCCGATGTACGAACTCTGGGACGAGATCTGCGACATCATGGCTCGGTACGATGTGACCTTCTCCATCGGCGATGGCCTCCGCCCCGGCGGCCTGGCCGACGCGACCGATGATGCCCAACTGGCCGAGCTCGAGACCCTCGGCGAGCTCACCGAGCGCGCCTGGCGCCGGGCGGGGGGGGTCCAGGTCATGATCGAGGGCCCCGGCCACGTTCCCTTCGACCAGATCGAGTGGAACGCCAAGGTCCAGCGCCGCCTCTGCCACGGCGCCCCCTTCTACGTGCTCGGTCCCCTCGTCACCGACATGTTCCCCGGCTACGACCACATCACCAGCTGCATCGGCGCCACGGCGATGGCGTTCCACGGCGCCGCCATGCTCTGCTACGTCACGCCCAAGGAGCACCTGGGCCTGCCCAAGCGCGACGACGTCAAGCAAGGGTGCATCGCCTACCGCATCGCCGCGCACGCGGCCGACATCGCCCTGGGCATCCCCGGCGTCCGCGACCGCGACGACGAGCTCACGAAGGCCCGCGCCGCCCTCAACTGGGAGAAGCACTTCGAGCTCGCCTTCGACCCCGACACCGCCCGGGCCTACCACGACGAGGACCTCGACGTCGACACCGACTTCTGCGCCATGTGCGGGCACGACTGGTGCAGCGTGCGCATCAGCAAGGAGATCCAGGAGTTCGCCAGCGGCAAGGCCGAGGGCTTCGAGCGCAACGCCGACCCGGAGTCGCACGGGGCCCGTGCCGGCGCCCGCGTGGGCGCTCCGGTCCGCACGGCCGCCCTCACGCCCGAGCAGCAGCAGATCCTCGCCCAGCGGGGCGTCCTCAGCCCCGACGAGATCCACCGCCTCGCGGCCAAGACCCGGCGCGCGATGGCGCGATCGGTAGACGCCGAGGCTGAGCGCAGTCCTCGAAGCGAAGCCTCGGATCCCTCAGCCCCTGGCGCACCGAGAAGCCCCGACCCGCAGCACCCGGCACGCAGCACGCAGCATGCGCCCCGCCTCTCCTGCCACTCCGATTACGTCGATCCCGAGACCGCCCAGCGCCTCCAGCGCGAGGCGGTCGTCCAAGTGGACGTGCGTCCCGCCCTCGGCATCGCCAAAGAGGACCGGGTGGTGTAAGAAGGACCCGCCGGCCGCACGCCCGACGCTGGTATGCTGCCGCCATGGGCATCACCATCCACTACTCCGGGCGCGCCCTCAACTGGGATGCGCTCACCCAGCTCCTGGATGTCGCCTCGATGTTCGCCGCCCAGCGCGGCTGGCAGTTCGCCCTCTACGACGATCCGCTCGGCGTGATGGAGGACCGCGACAAGGATGACCCGGGATACATCGAGCACGATGGGCCCTTCCGCGGCATCGTCATCCGGCCCCACCGCAAGTGCGAGCCCGTGCGCCTCGACTTCAGCGTCTCCAACGAGCTCTCCGCGTCCACCAAGACGCAGTTCGCCCCCTTCGAGGTCCACGTCGAGGTGGTCGAGCTGCTTCGCCGCATCGAGCCGTTCATGGAGCGCTTCAGCGTCGAGGACGAGTCCGGCCTGTGGGAGGATGGCGATGAGGCCGCCGCCCGCGCGCGCTTCGAACATCTGGGCAAGGCGATCGACATGATGGCGGACAAGCTCGGCGCGGGTGAGGAAGCCGAGGACCCCGAGGAGCCCTTCGGTTGACGGGCGTGTCGGCCATCGCGCTCGTCGGCTGCCCCGCCCCTACCGCCCCGTGGCCCACGCTCCCCAAGTCCCACCCCCCCCCCCTCACCCGATCCAAACCCCCCAACAAACACCGCTGCCTCGGCCCGCTCCTGTTCGAGCCGTACGCGAGCGACCTCGCGGCCCGAGTGGGGGCGAGCAGCGCCGGCGGGCTTCGGGTTCTCGAGCTCGCCTGCGGCACGGGCATCGTCACGCGCGCCCTCTTCACCACCCTCCCGGCCGGCGCCACGCTCACCGCGACCGACCTCAACCAGGCGATGGTCGATGTCGCGCAGCGCCACCTGAGCACGGGGAGCAAGGGTCCCGACCCGCGCCTCCGCTTCCAGCCCGCCGATGCCTGCGCCCTCCCCTTCCCCGACCGCTCCTTCGACCTCGTCGTCTGCCAGTTCGGCGTCATGTTCTTCCCCGACAAGCCCGGCGCGATGCGCGAGGCCCGGCGCATCCTCGCCCCCGGAGGGCGCTACCTCTTCAACGTCTGGGACTCGCTCGAGCACAACCCGATCCCCCAACTCGTGCAGGCGACGCTCGACGCGCTCCTGCCGGCGAACCCCCCACGGTTTCTCGCCCAGATCCCCTACGGTTGGTTCGACCCGCGCGCGATCGAAGCCGCCGTCCGGGCCGGCGGCTTCACCACCGTCACCCACGAGCTGGTCACGCTCCCCTCCGAGTTCACCTCCGCCGCCGACGCCGCCCGCGGCCTCATCGCGGGCACCCCCAACCTCCTCGCCCTGAACGAGCGC
>CAYWOF010000005.1:0-21314 GCA_964459825.1 uncultured Phycisphaeraceae bacterium
CGTGGCGAGCTCGGTCGCCGCGTGCTCGCGGGCCAGCCGTTGGAGGTGGCTGAGGAGACCGTGGAGGCCCGCGATGCCCGACGATGGGGGCTCGATCCGATCCATGGGTTGACTCCGCCACGCCCGGCAGGCGCATCGGCCGGGCGGGGCGGGCTCGTGCAGTTTTCGGATGGCACCCGGCCGGGAGGCCTAGATTGGCCCGTGCGATCGCTCGTCTGGTTCCGGTCGGACCTCCGCGCTGGCGACAACACCGCCCTGCACGCGGCCGCGCGCGGGTCGGATCGGGGCGTCATCGGGGTGTTCGTGCTCGCGCCCGGCGAGTGGCGGGCACACGACGTCGCCAGGATCAAGGTGGACTTCGTTCTGCGCTCGGTGCGCGATCTGTCGCGCTCGTTGGCTCGGCTCAACATCCCCCTGCTTGTTCTCCACGGGGCGGGTTCCGCCCGGGTGCCGGGCCTCCTGCTGGGCGTGGCCCGAGACCACGGCTGCGATGCGCTCTGGTTCAACCGCGAGCACGGGGTCGATGAGCGGCGACGGGACGAGGCCGTGGCGAGCGCCTTCGAGCGCGCGGGCCTGGCCGTCCACGTCCGCGATGACCAGTGCGTGCTGGCCCCGGGGCGCGTCCGCACCGGGGATGGCCGGTTCTTCAGCGTGTTCACGCCCTTCCGCCGGGCGTGGCTCCTGGCCCTCGCCGAGGAGGGCGGCGTGCGGGTGGTGCCGGCGCCACGGCGCCAGGCGGCCACCGGCATCGACTCGAGCCCGATCCCGGACTCGGTGCGTGGTTTCGTCCCGCCCGAGCCCGGCGCTTCGGCCCGGCTCTGGCCCGCGGGCGAGCGTGGCGCGGGGGGGCGTCTGCGGCGCTTCGTCGCGGCGAAGCTGGATCGCTACAAGACCGATCGCGACTTCCCCGCCCTGGATGCGACCAGCCGACTCTCGCCCTACCTGGCGGTCGGCGCGATCTCGCCTCGCCGGTGCGTTTCCGCGGCGATCGAGGCCAACGACGGGCGCGCGGGCACGGGCCGCGCCGGGCCGGTCGCGTGGATCAACGAGCTGATCTGGCGCGAGTTCTACATCCACCTCATGACCGGGTTCCCGCGCGTGTCGATGAACCGCGCCTTCAAGCCCGGCGCGGAGCGGATCGCCTGGCGCGATGATGATGGGGCGTTCGACCGGTGGGCCGCGGGGCGCACGGGCGTTCCCATGGTCGATGCGGGCATGCGCCAGCTCCTGGCGGAGGGGTGGATGCACAACCGGGTGCGCATGATCGCGGCGATGTACCTGGCCAAGCACCTGCTGATCGACTGGCGCCGGGGCGAGCGTCACTTCATGCGTCACCTGATCGACGGCGTTCTCGCCTCGAACAACGGCGGCTGGCAGTGGTGCGCCTCGACGGGCGCCGATGCCGCGCCCTACTTCCGGATCTTCAACCCGACGGCGCAGAGCCGCCGGTTCGATCCGCAGGGGACCTACATCCGGCGCTACGTGCCGGAGCTTCGGGCGTTCCGCTCCGATGCGATCCACGAGCCGCACGGGGGCGGCGGGGCGCCATCGGCGGCCGAGTATCCGCGACCGATCGTGGAGCACGCGCTGGCCAGGCGGCGGGCGCTGGCCGCGTTCCGGCGGGGCGCCGGCCGGTCGTAGCCGGTTCGTGGCGATGTGCTCCGGGGCGCATCGCGCGTCCGGAACGGCGCCGGCGTTCCCCGCTCAACCCACGCTTTCCGAGCCGGGCCCTCGCCCCACGAGGAGCACGTGCACGCTCCCCGGCCCGTGCACTCCCGTCACGATGATCCCCTCGATGTCCCCGGTCTTGCTCGGTCCCGAGACCAGGACGAGCCAGCCCGGCCACGACCCGCGTGCGGCGCGGAGCAGCGACCACGCGTCCACCAGGTCCGGGACGATCTGCTCCTCTCCCACCACCGCGATGTGGACGGGCGGCACCAGCATGGAGGCCCGGGCCCGTCCGGCGCCCCCGGCCATCACCAGCGAGCCGGTTTCCGCGATCGCCCCCGCCGCGTCGGTGATCCCCGCCTCCGCGTCGAAGCGGGGGCCCGAGCCGGCGTCGAGCCGTTCGAGGAGCGCGGTCGCCCGGAGCGCCGGCGCCCCGAACTTCGAGTCGCCCATGTCCACGACGACCCGGCGCGCACCCAGGCGCACCAGCAGCCCGCGGAGGGCCTCCTCCAGGCCATCGGGCCGGCACTCCTGCACGCTCATCCCCGCGCCGCGTGCGGCCGCGACGAAACGGGGCACGAGGTCGTCGGACCGGCCCACGAGCCGGACGAGCGACTCGTCGATGGCGGGTGGCGCCCCCGCCCCCGTCGGACCGATGGCGTTCCGCACCCGCGCGACGAACGCCCGACGGTCCTCGCCGGGGAACGGATCGGTCACGCACCACCTCCGGGTCCCCGGGCGGGGCGAGAACGCCACCACTGGCGGAACGACCGCGAGGTCGGCGTGGGCAGGTCACGCTCGGCGGTCCAGCCCGAGAGCGGGCCGGGGGCGCGGGCGAGCCAGCGCCGATCGGCGAACGGGTCCCGGGACTCGGCGCGCCCGGCGAGGGCGCGGACGAGCCAGCGGTGCACGCGGCACATGGCGCGGTACCGCAGGGGCCCGCGCAGGAGCCAGGCCCAGACGCGCATCGCGTGGCGTTCGAGCCGGCCCGTGCATCCCCGCCGGACCAGCTCGCGCCGAAGCCCAACCAGCTGGCGCGGGATGTCGATGTCCACCGGGCAGGCGCGGTGGCACGCGCCGCACAGCGAGCTGGCGTGCGGCAGGTCGGGGTAGTTCTCCGGCCCGTGCAGCAGGGGCGTGATCGCGGCGCCGATGGGGCCGGAATAGACCGCCCCGTACGCGTGGCCGCCGCCCACCTTCCGGTACACCGGGCAGGCGTTGAGGCACGCGCCGCAGCGGATGCACCGGAGCAGCTCCCGCGTGGGCGGGCCCAGCAGGCGGGAGCGCCCGTTGTCGAGCAGGACGATGTGCAAGCGCGCCGGCCCGTCGGCATCCGGCGCGCGGCGCGGGCCCGTGATCAGCGTCGTGTACACGGTGATGGGCTGGTTGGTCGCGCTGCGCGCCAGCAGCTTGAGGAACAGGGGGAGGTGGTCGAGCGCCGGGATGAGCTTCTCGATCCCGACGAACGCGACGTGCACGGGCGGCAGGCCGACGGAAAGGTCGGCGTTGCCCTCGTTCGTGCAGACCACGAGCGATCCGGTCTCGGCGATGAGGAAGTTCGCGCCGCTGATCCCGAGGTCGGCCACCCGGAACTTCCCGCGCATGTGGGCCCGGGCGATCGCGGTGAGCCGGGCCGGGTCGTCGGTGTACGGGACACCGAGCCTCTCCACGAACGTCCGGCCCACCGACGCCCGATCCTTGTGGATCATGGGCGTCACGATGTGCGAGGGCGCATCGCCGTCGAGCTGGAGGATGAACTCGCCGAGGTCGGTCTCGATCGTCTCGACCCCGGCGGCCTCCAGCGCCGGCACCAGGTGGGTCTCCTCGGTCACCATGGACTTGCTCTTGACGCACAGGCGGCACCCGTGGGCCCGGGCGATCGCGAGGGCGATCGCGTTGGCCTGCGCGCCGTCGCGCGCGAGGTGGACCGTGGCCCCGGCCGCTTCCGCGCGGTCGATGAACATCTCCAGGTAGTGGTCCAGGCGGTCGAGCGTGTGCTGCCTGATCGCGCCGGCGAGCCGGCGCAGCTCGTCGTAGCGGGCGCCGAAGGCGTCGCGGCAGGCGTCGGCCCGCCCGGCGTCGCGCCGCGCGGTGGTGGAGTTCACGAACTGCTGGAGCCGGATGTCCCGGAGCGCCGCCCGCGCCCGCGGACGCAGGTCGTACGGGAGGGTCGGGAACAGCGGGTGCTCGCGCGGGCCGGCGTGGACGGGGTTCATCCGGCGCCCTCCGGCGCCAGGAGCCCCATCGCCTCGGCCAGGACCTCGGCGGGGCTGACGAGCGGCGTGCGCACGCCGGCACGCCGGCAGGCGCCCGCGATGTTCATCGCGCACCCGGCATCGGCGCACACGACGGTGTCCGCCCCCGACCGCTCGATGGCGAGCACCTTGTCGGCCACCATGGCGCCGGAGATCTCCGGGTACTTGACGGCGAAGGTGCCGCCGAACCCGCAGCACTGGTCCGCGAGGTGAAGCGGCACGACCCGCGTGCCGGCGATGGCCCCGAGGAGCGCCGCGGTCTGCCCGCTCAGGCCGAGCGACCGCTGATGGCACGAGTCGTGGATCGCCAGCGACCCGTCACGCCGGGCGCCCAGGGCTGCGACGTTCGGGCGCGCCACGCTGGTCAGGAACTCGACGAACTCGTGGGTGCGCGCGGCCAGGGCGCGGGCGCGCGCGGCGGTGGCGGGGTCGGCGTGGAACAGCTCCTCGTAGCGCTCCCGGATCATGGCCGCGCACGAGCCCGAGGGCGTGACCACCGCCGGGTAGGGCTCGAGGACGTCGATGAGCCGGCGCGCCAGGCGGCGCGCCTCGTCGTGGAACCCGTTGTTGAACATGGGCTGGGCGCAGCAGGTCTGGGCCTGCGGGAACTCGACCTGGTGACCGAGGTGCTCGAGCACGAGCGTCGCCGCGATGCCGGCGCGCGGGAAGTAGTTGTCGGTGAGGCAGGTGATGAACAGGGCGATGCGCATGGTTGGCTCGGCGGCGCCACCTCTCCGGTGGGCGGATTCCGCATCCGGGAACAGACTATCCTGACCACTCCCGCGGCGAAGGGGGGCGGCGGGCGGGACCGGACTACAGGGAGCTTGGGCACGTGGCGCACGGCTGGGATGAGACCAAGGCACGCGGCATGGACCCGGTCTCGCGCCTGGTGTACCGATCGAATCTCCTGGGGTCCGACTGGCGGGTGACCAACACGGGAGGGGGCAACACCTCCTCCAAGCTTCGAGAGGCGGACCCCCTCTCGGGCGAGCCGGTCGAGGTGCTGTGGGTGAAGGGGAGCGGCGGGGACCTCCGCACGGCCGGGCGAGCCGGCTTCGCGTCCCTGAACCAGCGGCAACTGCTTGGCCTGCAGGATCTTTACGCCAGGCGCGCCGGGCGGGGGGCCAAGACGCCCGCCGAGGACGCGATGGTCGCCAGCTACCCGCACTGCGCGTTCAACCTGAACCCCTGCGCCCCGTCGATCGACACGCCCCTGCACGCCTTCATCCCGGCGCGCCACGTGGACCACACGCATCCGAACGCGGTGATCGCGATCGCCGCGTCCCGCCGGGGCGAGGCGCTGACGGCCGAGGTTTTCGGGTCGGAGGTGGCGTGGACTCCGTGGCTTCGTCCGGGGTTCGAGCTGGGGCTGAGGCTCCAGGAGATCTGCGGGCGGAACCCGCGGCTCAGGGGCGTGGTGCTCGGTCAGCACGGGTTGATCAACTGGGCGGACGATGACCGGGAGTGCTACGAGCTGACGCTGCGGCTCATCGAACGGGCGACGCGGTTCATCGAGGCGCGGGACAAGGGGGCGCGGACCTTCGGCGGGGCGCGGCACGCGCCGCTGCCGGACGCGGCCCGGGACGAGCTGCTCTTCGACCTGCTGCCGTGGCTGCGCGGGAGGCTGTCGGCGCAGCGGCGGCTCTTCGCGACCGTGCACGCGACGCCGGAGGTGCTGCGGTTCGTGGGCAGCGTGGATGCGCCGCGCCTGGCGGAGCTGGGCACATCGTGCCCGGACCACTTCCTGCGGACGAAGATCAAGCCGCTCTTCGTGGACTGGGACCCGGCGCGGGAGGACGGGGCCTCCCTCGCGAAGAAACTGGAGGCGGGGCTGGAGGCGTATCGAGCGGACTATGGCGCGTACTACGCGCGGTGCCGCCGGGCGGACTCGCCGGCCATGCGGGACCCGAGCCCCACGGTGGTGCTGATCCCGGGGGTGGGCATGGTGGCGTGGGGGAAGAGCAAGAGCGAGTCGCGCACGACGGCGGAGTTCTACGCGTGCGCGGTGGAGGTGATGCGCGGCGCCGAGGCGATCGACGAGTACATCGCGCTCCCCCAGCAGGAGGCGTTCGACATCGAGTACTGGCAGCTGGAGGAGGCCAAGCTGCGGCGCATGCCGCCGGAGAAGGAGCTGGCGCGGACGGTCGCCATCGTGATCGGGGCCGGGAGCGGGATCGGGCGTGCGGCGGCGCGGCGCCTGGCCCGCGAGGGCGCGCACGTCGTGTGCGCGGACCTGTCGGCCGAGGGCGCGGCGGATTGCGCGGCGGAGCTCACGGCGACGCACGGAGCGGGCATCGGCGTGGCGGGAACGGGGATCTCCGGGTGCGGTCCCGCGGCGGCGGTCGCGGTGGACATCACGGAGCGCGCGAGCGTGCGGGCGCTGCTCCGGAGCGCGGTGCTGGCGTACGGGGGTGTGGACGGCGTGGCGGTGACCGCGGGGGTCTACGTGCCGCCGGGCCCGGACGGCTCGGTGACGGACGAGCAGTGGCGCCGGACGTTCGAGGTGAACGTCCACGGGCAGCAGATCGTGGCCGACGAGGCGCGCCGGGTGTGGTCGCGCCAGGGCCTGCGCGGGAGCCTGGTGCTGACGACGAGCGTGAACGGCGTCGTGCCGAAGAAGGGGAGCCTAGCGTACGACACCAGCAAGGCGGCCGCGAACCACCTCGTGCGGGAGCTGGCCATCGAGCTGGCGCCGCTGGTGCGCGTGAACGCGGTGGCGCCGGCGACGGTCGTCGAGGGGTCTTCGATGTTCCCGCGCGACCGGGTCATGGCATCGTTGGCCAAGTACGCGATCGAGTTTGCTCCGGAGGAGGACACCGAGTCGCTGCGGGCCCGGCTGGCGCGGTTCTACGCGGAGCGGACACTGACGAGGGCGGCGATCACGCCGGACGACCAGGCGGAGGCGATCCTGTTCCTGTTGAGCGAGCGAGCCGGGAAGACGACGGGCCACATCGTGCCCGTGGATGGAGGGCTGCACGAGGCGTTCCTGCGCTGATCGCCCCTCCGCGGACGGCAAGCCCCCCATGTCCCCCACTCCCCCACTCCCGCCGCCGGACCTGGTTGAGCTGTCGCGAGCGCTCGGCGATCCGGAGTACGCGATCCTCGCGGACGGGAACGCGTCGGCGCACGGGCCGGAGGGGACGTTCTGGGTGAAGGCGAGCGGCACATCCCTGGCAGGCGCCCGGGCGGAGGACCTGGTCCGGCTGCGCACGGGGCCGGTGCTGGAGCTGCTGCGCGGAGAGGTTCCGCCGGACGACGCGGTGGGCGCGATCCTGGCGAACGCGCGGGCGGACAGTTGGGCCGGGGCGGCGCCGTCCATCGAGGCGCCGATGCACGCGGCGCTGCTCGCGATCGACGGCGTGCGGTTCGTGGGGCACACCCACCCGACGGCGATCAACGCGATCACCTGCTCGGTGCGGTTCGAGGAGCTTCTGGGCGGCCGGATCTTCCCGGAGGAGGTCGTGGTCTGTGGCCCCGAGTCGGTGCTCGTGCCGTACGCGGACCCGGGGGTGCCGCTGGGGCGGGCGGTGCGGGACGGCGTGGCCGAGTTCATGGGCCGGCACGGCACGCCGCCGCGGGCCATCTACCTGCGCAACCACGGCTTCATCGCCTGCGGCGCCACGGTGGCCGAGGTGCTGAGCGTCACGCGGATGAGCGTGAAGGCCGCGAGGATCCGGCTGGGCGCGGCGGCGGCCGGCGGGCTGAGCTTCCTGTCGGCCCGGGATGTGGAGCGGATCCACGGTCGGGCGGATATCCGCTACCGGCGCGGGATCATGCGGGGGAACTGAGCCGGGCCGCGGCCTCGTGCCACGGGTGCGGGTTCCGCGGCTCGAAGAGGGCGGGCTGGTGCGAGGCGGCCACGACGGCGCGGATGTCCGAGCCGGAGGCGAGGTGACCCTGCGCGAGGGCCTGAACCAGGACGTTTCCGAGCGCGGTGGCCTCGACCGGGCCCGCATGGACCGGGCGCCCGGTGGCGTCGGCGGTCAACTGGCAGAGCAGGTGGTCGCGGGCGCCGCCGCCGACCACGTGGATCGTGCGGATCGCCCGGCCGACGAGGCGCTCGATCTGCTCGATGACGAGGCGGTACTTGAGGGCGAGCGAGTCGAGGATGCAGCGCGCGACCTGGGCGTCGTCCTCCGGGGGCGGCCCGAAACGCGCGGCGGCCGCACGGAGCCGCGTCGGCATGTCGCCGAACGCGCCGAGGCCGGGCTCGTCGGGATCGACCAGCGACCGCCCGGCCGGCGCGCCGGCGGCCATCGAATCGAGCTGCTCGAACGAGTAGGGCATTCCCTGGGCGGCCCAGGTGCGCTGACACTCCTGGAGGAGCCACAGGCCGGCGACGTTCTTCAGGAAGCGGACGGAACGACCGACGCCGAGCTCGTTGGTGAAGTTGGCGGCCATGGCGGCGGGCGAGCAGATGGGCGCCGGGAGCTCGACGCCCACGAGGGACCAGGTCCCGCAGCTGATGTAGGCCCAGTCCTCTCCGCGCCCGGGTGTGGCCGCGACCGCGCAGGCCGTGTCGTGGCAGGCGGGGGCGATCACGGGAGTTCGCGCGACGCCGGCCTCCTGCGCGATCGTGGTGTCGAGCGGGCCGACGACCGTGCCGGGGGCGACGACCGTGGGCAGAATCCTCGTGGGGATGCCGAGCCGATCGAGCAGCTCGGTCGCCCAGGCGTCGCGCCGAGGATCGTACATCTGCGAGGTGCTGGCGATGCTGAGCTCGGCGGACCGGACGCCCGTGAGCCAGTAGGTGAGGAGGCCGGGCATGAACAGCAGCGTGTCGGCGGCGGCGAGCCGGCGCGGGTCGTCGCGGGCATCGGCCATGAGCTGGTAGAGCGTGTTGAGCTCCATGAACTGGATGCCGGTCGCCGAGTAGATCTGCTCGCGGGAGACGACGGCGGTGGCCGCGTCGATCAGGCCGCGCGTGCGAGGGTCGCGGTAGTGCCGGGGAAGGCCGAGGACTTCGCCGGCCCCGGACAGGAGCGCGTAGTCCACGCCCCAGGTGTCGATGCCCATTCCGGCCAGGGGGACTCGGTCGCGGGCGCAGAGGGCGAGCGCCGCCCGGATCTCGTCGAGGAGGCGCGGCGCGTTCCAGTAGTGGCCGGCGCCGAGGCGCGTGGCGCCGTTCGGGATGCGGTGGACCTCGCGGACGCCGACCCGGGCGCCATCGAACGAACCGACGATGGCGCGCCCGCTGGACGCTCCGATGTCGATGGCCAGGTAGTCGAGCGGGGTCGGCAACCGATACTCCCAGGATCAGGCGTACGAGCCGCCCGAGCCGGTCTTGCCCGGAGCACGCTCGCGGGCGACCCGGAGTTCGTAGCCGCTCTCTCGGAAGGCGTCGAGGGGGTCCGCCGGGAGGCCGCGGGCCTTCCGGTAGGCCTCCAGGAAGGGACGAACATCCGTGGCGTGGGCGTCGCGCAGGGCGCGCTCGGCCATGACCACGTCGCCGGCGCGGCGGGCGGCGTCGGCGGCGGCACGATCCACCAGCAGGGCCTTGACCAGGTGCTCCTGGGCGGTCGTGACGGTCTGGATCATGGCCTGGATCTTCGGCTTGATGTTGTGCGACTGGTCGATCGCGCAGGCGATGGGAAGGTCGGCGCCGCGCTCGGCCTCGGCGAGCGTGATCTCCGCGAGGATGCGGAAGAGCTGGTAGGGGTCGATCGAGCCCATGGTCAGGTCGTCGTCGGCGTACTTGCGGTCGTTGAAGTGGAAGCCGCCGAGCATGTCCTCGTCGATGAGGAAGGCGACGATGTGCTCGATGTTGCACCCCAGCAGGTGGTGGCCCGTGTCCACGAGGACCCGGGCCCGCGGGCCGGCGCGGCGCGCCAGGGCGCAGGCCATGCCCCAATCGGCGATATCCGTGTGGTAGAAGGCCGGCTCGAAGGGCTTGTACTCCACGAGCATGGACATCGAGGGCGGGAGTGCGTCGTGGATTTCGGCGAGCGCCTCGTGGAACCACCGCTTGCGCCGCCGGATGTGGCCCTGGCCGGGGTAGTTGGTGCCATCGGCGAACCAGAGGCTCAGGAGGTCCGACCCCGCGGCGGCGCCGATGCGGATCGAGTCGAGGATGTGGTCGATCGCCCGGCGCCGGATCGCGGGATCCTCGTTGGACACCGAGCCGAGCTTGTAGCACTGGTCCTGGAAGACGTTGGGGTGGATCGAGCCGATCCGGAGGCCGAGATTCCGGGCGGTCTCCGCGACCGCCGCCGCGCCGCGCTGGGGCGTGAAGTCCCAGAGGACATGGACCGCCACCGCGGGACAGCAGCCCGTGAACCGGTGCACCTGCGCGGCGTCGGCGAGCTTCTCGTCGATCGTGGTGGCCGCCGCGGCCTGGAGGTACTTGCCGAACCGCGTGCCCGTGTCCGCGTAGCCCCAGGAGGGGGTCTCGATGGTGAACCGATCGAGGCGCGCGGCCAGAGCCGATTCGGACACACCGGGCGGGAGTCTCATGGGAGGTCGCTCATCAGAAGTCGAACTGGTCGATGTTGTCGCGGGTGAAGACGAGGATGTCGCCCAGCAGGATCCGGTCACCCTCGATGTGCTTCTCACCCAGGCGCCCCGCGCGGATCGACGTGCTCCCGGGGGTGATCGTGGCCCGGAGGAGTGCGTCGGCGGAGTAGACGGTCAGATAGCCGAGATCCACCGTGTTCCAGAGGATGACGGACTTGACCGTGCCGTCGTGCACGTAGGCCTTCATGTCGTTGGGCGTGGAGAGCCCGGTCACGAGCACCTGGCCCGACCGGCCGGACTGCTTCACCGCCTCGGCCGCGGCCGGGAAGGACACCGAGCTGATGCCCCAGATGGCGCGGAGGTTCGGGTGGGCGTTGAGCAGGTCCTTGGTGGCCTGGAACGCCAGGCGCTGGTCCTCGTTGGAGGGACGGATGTCCACGAGCCGGATCCCCGGGTGCTGCGCCAGGCGCTCCTGCATGAACGTGATCCACTCGTTCTGGTTCGCGGCCGTCAGGGTGGCCGTGATGATGGCCGCGTCGCACACCACATCGCCGCCGCCGAGATCCTGGACCATGGTGTCGACGAGCGCATACCCGATGTCGCGGGAGGTGGCCTGGTTGACCATGAACTCGCGGGCGTCCGGGAGTCCGTCCGCGTCCCAGGTGATGACCTTGACGCCGCGCGCCCGCGCCTGGCGCATGGCGGGCGCGAGGACCTCGGGGTCGTTCGGCGACACGGCGATGGCGTCGACGCCCTGGAGGGTCCAACGCTCGATCATCGACGCGGCCTTCTCCGGAGAACCGTCGGTGGGCCCGTCGTAGATGAGCTCGATGCCCAGCTCCCGGGCGGCCTCCTCGGCGCCCTTGGCGCAGCTCGTGAAGTAGGGCACCCCCTTCTTCTTGGGCAGGAGGCAGAGCGTCCTGGCCGGCGCTGCGGCGTTGGCGGCGGGAGCGGACTTGCTGACCGGAGCCCGTTCGCACCCGAGCAGGCAAGCGACGAGAGCGGCGGCGACGAGCGAGCGACGGTTCGGCATGGGGGCCTCGGGGCACGCTCAGCGCGGGCGGGTCCGTGCGAGCCGCCCGAACGGGACGCTGGCGATCAGCACGGCGCCGACGACCAGCAGGATGAGCTCGTCATGGTACCAGCGCCAGGCGATGTACTGGCGCAGCTCGTGGAGGAGCAGGACGCCCATCAGGGTGCCCAAGATCGAGCCGCGTCCGCCCGCGACGCTGGTGCCGCCGAGGACCACCGCGGTGATCACGTCGAGCTCCAGTCCCATGCCCGCGTCGGCCTTGGCGGTGTTGCGGCGCGCGATGAGCGTGAGGGCCCCCAGGCCCGCGCCCGCCCCGGCGAGCGTGTAGAGGAGGAGCTTGAGCCGGTCCACGGCCACGCCCGCGAGCCGGCAGGCCGTCTCGTTGAAGCCGATGGCGCGGATGTTCCGGCCGGCGACCCCGCGCCACAGCAGGAGGCCCGCACCGAGGAACGCGCCCAGCGCGGGCAGCATCACGACGGGGACCCCGGCGAGGCGGTCCGTGGCCAGCGCGGTGAACGTGCCCGGGAAACCTGATATCGGCCGCCCGCCGCTGATGCCCTCGGCCAGTCCCCGAAAGAGAGAGAGCGTCGCGAGCGTGACGATGAGCGGGTGGATCCGGGCGCGCGTGACGCACAGGCCGTTGAAGGCTCCGCACGCGGTACCCGTGCCGACGGCCAGCAGCGCGGCGACCCAGGGAGGGGCGCCGCCGTCCCACGCCAGGCCAAAGACCACGGCGGCGAGGGCCATCGCCGAGCCGATCGAGAGGTCGATCCCGCCCGTGAGCATGATCAGCGTCATCGGAACGGCCAGGAGCGCCAGCTCGGCGGCCTGGGGGATGAGAGCCAGTTGAGTCGAGGGCGCGAGGAACCCCGGGCTGGAGAGCCCCGCCGCGATGAGGGTGCCCACGGTGACCACGAGCAGCACGGCCCAGTGGGGCAGCACGGGGCTTCCCTCCACGGCCTCGTGCAGGGCCCCCGCGTGCCGGTTCGCGCCCCGGGAAAACCGGTCGATCACCACGGCGCCGAGGATGAAGGAACCGTGGATGGCGCGCTCCCAGGACGCCGCCCCGGGTCCGAGCTTCAGGAACACCAGCACCGTGCGCACGATGCCCAGGAGCATCGCGGCCAGCGCCACGCCCACGAGCGAGCCGACCCCGCCCCGGATGGAGACGCCGCCGACGAGCACGATGGTCACCACGAGCAGTTCCAGCCCGACGCCGAGCCCGGACTCGATGACCGGGAGCTGCGGAACGCTCACCAGAGCGGCCAGGCCGGTCAGCGCCCCGGTCGCGCCGAAGGCGCCGATCCGGAGGGCGGGCGCGTGGAGGCCCGCGAGGCGGGCGGCCTCCGGATTGCTCCCCAGCGCGTAGAGGCGCCGACCCACGGGAGTCCGCAGGGCGACCCAGAGGCCGATGAGCACGCACGCCCCGGCCATCCACACCGACCAGGCCAGTCCGAGGAAGCGGTCCGTGCCCAGCGCGCGAAGGCCCGGCGGCAGGTCCGTGATCCACGCCCCGGCGAGGAGCACCTCGGTGGCGCCCCGCAGGATCGTGAGCATCCCGAGCGTGACGATGATCGACGGGATTCGCGCGAACGCGACGAGGGCGCCGTTGACCAGGCCGACCGCGAGCCCGGCGCCGAGCACGAGGCTCGCGCTTGCGCCAACGGGCAGGTTCGCGTGGGTGGGAGAGGCGAGGACCCCCATGAACGCCGCCAGAAAGCCGTACTGCGAACCCACGGAGATGTCGATCTCGCCGGCGATGATGACGAGGGCCACGCCGCACGCGATGATCAGGGCGGGGGCGCACGAGGCGAGCATGTCGGCGAGGTTCACCGGACGGGCGAAGGCGGGGTTGGCCAGCGTGGCGCCGAGAAGAGTCGCGCCGAGGGCGAGGGCGATCGCGCTCTCACGACCGCGCAGCCGGCTCACGCCGCCCCCGCGCGTTCGGGGGGCAGGGCGAGAGCCAGGACCGTGTCGGGGGTCGCCCCCGCCCCGGAGACCTCCCCGCGGATCGTGCCCCCGCACAGGACCACGATCCTGTCCGAGAGCGCGAGCAGCTCGGGCAGATCGGACGAGATCACCATCACGGCGGTGCCCTGGTCGGCCAGCGCGCGGACGATCGCGTGGATCTGGGCCTTGGCGCCGACATCGACGCCCCGCGTCGGCTCGTCGAGGATGAGAACGCGCGGGCGGTGGGCTAGCCACCGGGCCAGCAGCACCTTCTGCTGGTTTCCGCCCGAGAGCGTGCCCACGGGTGCGGCCGGTCGGGCGGACCTGATGTCGAGCGCCTCGATGCTCGATCGCGCGAGCGCGCGTTCGCGAGCGCGGGAGATCACACCCAGACGAGCCAGCCCGGGCGGGTCGGCCAGGCCGATGTTGGACGCGACGGACATCGCGAGGATCAGCCCCTGCTCCCGCCGGTCCTCGGGGACGAGGGCGATCCCGGCGTCGATGGCGTCGCGCACGCGGCCCAGGCGGACCGGCCGACCGTCCACCTCCACCTCGCCGCGATCGGGCCGGTCGATGCCGGCGAGGGCGCGAGCGACCTCCGACCGCCCGGCGCCGACGAGCCCGGCCAGGCCCAGGACCTCCCCGCGATGGATGCTGAGCGTGATCCCCGAGAACGCGCCCGCGCGGGCGAGCCCACGGACACGGAGGCGGGGTTCGCCGGCGCCGCACCCGGTCCGGCGCCGGTCCGGGCCCAGTTCGCGTCCGACCATCGCCCGGATCAGGGCCTCGCGCGGCAGGTCCGGGGTGGCCCTCGTGCACACGAGGCGGCCGTCGCGCAGCACGGAAACGCGGTGCGAGAGCACCGCGATCTCCTCCAGGCGATGGCTGACGAACAGGACGCCCACACCCCGTTCGGCGAGGGACCGCACGTGCCGGTGGAGCGTCGCGCCCTCGCGCTCGGAGAGCGATGCGGTCGGCTCGTCGAGGATCAGGAACCGGCAGGTCAGGGCCAGGGCCCGCGCGATGGCGACCATCTGGCGCTGCGCGAGCGCGAGGTCCCCGACGGGCCGACGGGTGTCGATCCGCTCGCCGAGCCCCGCCAGCAACTCCCGGGCCCGGCGGCGCATCGCGCGACGATCCAGCCACAGGCCCGCGGCTCGCCCGGGCTCTCGGGCGACGAAGATCGTGTCCTCCACGGACAGGTCGGGGAAGGACAGCGGCTCCTGGTGGATGACCGAAACGCCCGCCGCCTCCGCCGCGCGCACCCCTGCGGGAAGCGATCGTTCGCCGATGGCGATCCTCCCCTCCGTCGGGCGGAGGGCGCCGCACACGCATCGGATCAGCGTGGACTTGCCCGCGCCGTTCTCGCCGCAGAGCGCGTGGATCTCGCCAGGCAGGACGTCGAGCGTCACCCCGTCCAGCGCTCGGACCTGTCCGAAGGAGACGCGGAGGCGTTCAACCCGGAGGGGAGGTGGCCGATCCTGTGGCGGGGTGGCTGGCATGAGAGAGTCGCGAGGCGCACGAGCCCCCGAACGCGGAGGCCGGCGGGTCAGCGGGGCCCGACGGTCACCCGCTGCCCCGTCCGAAGGGTCACCGGTCCCAGCAGGCCCGACTCCAGGAGCGGCGACTCCCGGGTGTAGTGGCGCCAGGTGGTGAAGGTCACGCGGCCCGGCGCCGGGCGGGGCGCGCCGCTCGTCAACCACTCGGGCCATTGCTTGAGGGGCTTGCCGTTCCACTCGACATCCTCGGGAAGCTGCTCGTCACCGATCAGCCGGTTGACCCACAGGTTGGTCACGCGTACCGAGAGCGTGTTGCGTCCGCGCCGCACGATCGAGGTGACATCCGCCGCGAACGGCGGCTTCCACCAGATTCCCAGGTCCCGGTCGTTGACCCGCACCTCGGCGATGCAGGCGACGCGTCCGAGGTCGAGCTCGAGCACGGTGCCGGGCGCGGGAGCGTCCGCCAGCTCGAACGTCGCGGAGTAGGCGCCCGTCCCGGAGAAGTACTGGACTCCCGCGTCGGCATGCTCGGTCCACGAGACCAGGCGGTCGAGCGTGATGCTCGGCGGCGCGCCGAGGTGCGGCGGGAACGTCACGGTCCAGGGTCCGGCGATCTGCACGGGGGGCGCGACGGGCCCGATCGTGGCCTCGACGGCCGGGCCCCGAGCCATGCCGAGCCGGAAGGTCCCGGGAACGAAGCTGTCCAGGACGGCTTGCCCGCGTTCGTTGAGCGCCAGCCGGAACGGGGGAGGGCCAGCGTCCCCGCGCTCCTCCACCAGCTCGACGGCGGCGTTCTCGTCGGCGGCGCGAGACTGCCGCTGCCCGTTGAGCGAGTACTCGACCCGCAGCCGCTTCACGTGCATGTACGCCGGATCGCCGAATGTGCCGTTGTTGGCGGGGATGGTGGTCTCGCCGGCCGCGACCAGCGACCGGACCTTCTCGGTCACGTCGGCGCCGCCGGCGCCATCGATCGCCTCGTACCAGGCCGCGTGTATCTCGATCTTCGGGGGGCCGGCGGGAGTCGGCGGCGCGCCCGGCGGGCGGAGCGAGACCGCGTGCTCCGCGCCCTGGGACGGTCGGCGGAACACGACGAAGACCGATCCCGCGGGATCGAACCGGATGGGCACGGTGGTCCGACCGCTCGCCTCCGACCAGACCGGCGCGAGCTCCATCGCGCCCGTGTCGGCGTACCACAGCTCGGGCCGGCGCCCGGCGATGCGGAAGGTGCACTGGACATCGATCGCGTACGGCTTCTGGTTCGACACGAAGTAGATGTCCGTGCCCTCGGCGACCCGGTGGATCCAGGCCATCTTCGGAGGCGTGCCCCCACCGGGCGCGAACGCGCAGTCGGGGCCGGAGCCCGTCGCCGCGAGGACCTCCGCGGGCGCCCGGCCCCACACCACCCGGCCCGCACCGAGCGTGTGCTCCTTCACCGCCACGCCATCGCAATCGCCCCACACCTCGTTCGCCAGGCGCTGCACCTCGCGATCCGCGTTCGCCCGGTCCGTGAGGCTCGGTGACTTCGACGGTTTGGGTCCGATGACGGTCGCCCCCTGCGCGACGAGATCGCGAATCTTCGCGAGCAGCCTCGGCGTCATGAACGCCGTGTCGGGGAGCACGAGCACGCGATAGCTCATGCCGTCGGCCAGGGCCAGCCGGCCGTCCTGGACCGACGCGCGCCGCAGGAGCACATCCGCGTTGCACGCGTCGTAGTCGTACCCCGCGGCCTTCAGTCCCGGATGGTGCGGAGCGCCGTTCGGCGCGCCCTCGCCCGCAAAGAAGCACACGTCGGCGACGAACAGCCCCTGCTGGAGCATCTGCTGGCAGCGGGACAGGTAGGTCACCCACGGCCCGCCCACGTCCCACCAGGTGACCGTGCGCTCGAAGTGCGTGCCCCACTGGCCCATCGTCATCCCGGGGACTCGGTCCAGCCACGGCTGGTGGGCGTACCGGTGCATGATGTACCGGTTGATGCCGGCGCAGTACATCAGGTCGCCGATCGCCTTCAGGGAATACGGGTGGTTCTGCCAGCGCCCGGTGTTCGGATCGGCCGTGAACGCCTCCGCCCCGACGATCCGCCGGCCGTAGGTGTGCGCGACCGACGCGGCCAGCTTGCACGACGAGCTCTCGCCGCCGCCGACCCAGAACTCCCCCATGGGGATGTCGGCATCGCGACCCGCGAGCAGACACTCGAACGGACCGTCGTAGGGCTCCACCGACATCTGGAGCCCGGCCCCGCGGCACCTCTCGGCGAAGTACCCGAAGTAGTTGTCGGCGAACAGGTCGGCGATGGTGCGCCGGAAGTCCCAGAGGAATCGCTCGGACGCCTCACCGCTCTCGACCACCCGCCCGGTCAGCGTCGGCAACCACGGGAGCAGGTCGTAGCCGCGACGGGCTCGGAACTCGTCGCGGAATCGGGCCGTCCAGTTCTGGGGCCCGACCTCGTAGCTGTCGATCAGCGCGTTGTTCAGCACCCGGCCGGCCAGCGGCCCCAGGTCCGCGATGACCGGGCCCATCATCCCCGCCCAATGGACGTCCATCGCCTGGCGGCTGAGCTTGTCGCACTCGAGGCCGCGCCCCGACTCCGGAGAGGGGTGGTTGTCCTTCCCGGTCGGCGTGTGGCCGAAGCGGACGATCGTCCAATCCCCGGCCGGGACGTCCCACTCCAGCCTGCCGCCGGCCGCCAGTCCGGCGGTGAGGTCCACGATCGCGCTCGGCGCCACGATCGCGTCGGCGGGGAACTCGTCGAGGCTTGGCTGGAGGCCATAGCGGGCTTCGTGCCCCGCCTTGGCCGCGATGCCGGCGATCCGCCGGGTGTCGTCCGCCGGGGTGGGCCAGGCCAGGACCGCGATGTCCTGGTAGTACGCGCGTCGCGTCTCGGGTTGTGGAATCACCTCCGCGAGCTTCCGCGGGCCCGTCACCCGGGTCTCGCTGGTCACCACGATCTGCATCGCGTACTCGGGCGTGATCCACGGCCCGCCGCTGCTGGACCACCCGGCGCAGTTGTGCATGCACAGCTCGATCCCCAGCCGGTCCGCCTCCTGGACCGCGTGCTTGACGAGGGCCCGCCACTCGGGGCTCATGTACCCCACCGGCCCCTCGGGGATCGCCTCCGACACGTTGAAGATCTGGGCCCCTCCCAGCCCGATCCGGCTCATCGCCTCGAGGTCCGCCGTGATCCCCTCGCGCGTGATGTTCCCGTTCATCCAGTGCCACCAGGTGTGCGGGCGGGCCCGCGCCGGCGGGTGCCGGAAACCCGGCGCCAGGTCGGTCTGGCCCGACGCGAGCGCGGGCGCCAGAGCGACTGCCAGGACCGACCTCAGGAGGGCGTTTGAGCGCGTCATGTCGAGCTTCCTCGGTGGATCACTCCAGTCTACCGATCCGCCCGGCCGCACGAAACGCCGGCTGTCCGGCGGGGGCACGCTCACCGCGCTGCTAAGCTGGTGGCGTTGTGGTCCGGAGCGCCCCATGCCGACGCGAGTGCTGACCATCACGACGAGCGTGGCGATCGCGGCCGCGGGCGGCTGGATCTACGCCGGCTCCGGCGCGCCGGGGCCCGAACCCCCGCCGATCGCAAGCCCCGCGCCGGCAGGCCCGATCGACTTCGACCGCGATATCCGGCCGATTCTTGCGGAGCGCTGCTGGAAATGCCACGGCCAAGCCAAGCACCGCGCCGGCCTTCGTTTGGATTCGCGTGAGGGTGTGCTCCGCGGAGGGGAGTCGGGCCCGGCCGCCGTGCCCGGGGCCAGCGCCGAGAGCCTCCTCATCCAGCTCGTGTCCGGTCAGGACCCGGACAGGCCCATGCCCGACGACGGCCCATCCCTGAGCGATGCGGACATCGCCCGTCTCGCCGCGTGGATCGATCAAGGCCTGTCATGGGGCGCCGCGACGGCGACCCACAAGTACGCCCTGGCGCTCCGGCCGGTGGAGATCCCTGTCCCCTCGTCGGCCGATGTGAGCGCGCACCCGCTGGACCGCCTGATCGACGCGTGCTTCCGCGAGCACGCGATCGAACCGCCCCTGCCGGTCGACGACCGGTCCTACGCCCGTCGCGTCTTCCTCGATGTCATTGGGCTGCTCCCGACTCCGTCCGAACTCGGCGACTTTCTCGCCGACACGAGCCCCGACAAGCGCGCCCGGCTCGCTCGCCGCCTCCTCGCCGACGACCGCCGCTACGCCGAGCACTGGCTCACGTTCTGGAACGATGCGCTGCGCAACGACTACCAGGGGACCGGCTACATCGACGGCGGACGCGAACAGATCACGCAGTGGCTCTTCGACGCCCTCCTGACCAACATGCCCTACGACCGTTTCGTTTCGGAGCTGGTCAACCCCCCAGGCCCGGCCTCCGCGGGCTTCGCCAAGGGGATCGTCTGGCGCGGCGTCGTCAACGCCAGCCAGATCCCTCCCATGCAGGCGGCGCAGAACGTCTCGCAGGTCTTCCTCGGCCTGAACCTGAAGTGCGCCTCCTGCCACGACAGCTTCATCAACGACTGGAAGCTGGCGGACGCGTACGGGATGGCCGCCGCGTTCGCGGACGGGCCGCTCGAGATCAGCCGGTGCGACCGGCCCGTCGGGACCCTGGCCCGCGCGGCGTTCCTCTATCCCGAACTCGGCGCCATCGATGCGGACGGCCCGCGCGCCGAGCGTTTCGCGCAGCTGAGCGCCCTCCTGATCGCGAAGGACAACGGGCGCTTCACGCGGACGATCGTTAACCGCCTGTGGGCGCGCCTGCTGGGGCGTGGCCTCGTCGAGCCGGTCGACGAGATGGACAACGAGCCGTGGAGCGCCGATGTGCTCGACTGGCTCGCCGCCGACCTCATCGAGCACGGGTACGACCTCAAGCGCACGCTGGAGCTGATCCTGACGTCGCGCGAGTACCAGCTGCCGGCCGCGCCCGGTGCGGAGGCGTTCGACTCAGCGGCGGCGTTCGTCGGACCCGTCGTGCGCCGATTGACGGCCGAGCAGTTTGTGGATGCGGTCCGCACGGTCACCGGCGTGTGGCCCGAGAAGGCCGCGGCCCAGATCCGCGTCGGCGGGGCGGAGGGGCCCTACCCGGGGCCCATTCGGGCCGCGCTGCTCGCCTCGGACCCGCTCATGGCGGCGCTGGGCCGGCCCAATCGGGAGCAGGTGGTCACCTCGCGTCCCGGCGCCGCCACAACGCTCCAGGCCATCGAGCTCACCAACGGCGCGGTGCTGGACGCCCTGCTCCGCGAGGGCGCCCAGCGCTGGCTGGCCGAGTTCCCCGGTCCGCCCGAGCCACTGATCGATGCCCTCTACGCGCGCGCCCTCGGCCGCCCGCCGTCGGCCGATGAACGACGCCTCGCGCTGGGGCTCGTCGGCTCGCCCGCCCAGTCGAGCGGAGTGCAGGACCTGCTGTGGGCCATCACCATGCTCCCGGAGTTTCAACTCATCCGATGAACCGCTTCCCCAACACCCGCCCGGACTGGACCCGGCGCGACTTCCTGAAGACCGCGAGCGCAGCCACGCTCGGCGCGCTCGCCGCCCCGTTCCCTCGGCGCGCGTTCGCCGAGCCGGAGCCCATCACCCCCACCGCCGACACACTCATCCTCCTCTGGATGGCCGGCGGCATGCCCCACACGGACACGTTCGACCCCAAGCGCCACATGCCGTTCGAAGCCGGGATGGACCCGGCGCACCTGGCCAGCACCTTCCCATCCATCGACACCGCGGTGGACGGCATCAAGTTCAGCCAGGGCCTCGAGCGGATCGCGTCCGTCATGGACCGAGGGGCCCTGGTCCGGTCGTACGTCGCGGGCGACCTCGGCTTCATCCTCCACTCGCGACACCAGTACCACTGGCACACCGGCTATGCCCCGCCGCAGACCGTCGCAGCGCCGCACATCGGCGCCGTCATCGCGCGCACGCTGGGCCCGCGCGACCCGGTCGTGCCCGCGTTCATCGACATCGGGCAGACCTTCGACATGGTCGAGGGTCAGGAGCTGCGGGCCTTCCACCAGGCGGGATTCCTTGGCAGCGAGTACGGGCCGTTTTTGCTGCCATACCCGGCGCAGGCCGCGGAGGCGATCCGGCCCCCAGCCGGCATGGATGCGGGGCGGTTCGAGAACCGGTACCGCGCGTTCCGGCGGCTGGTCGAGGCCGGCCCGATCGGCCGCTTCGGCAGCGAGCACCAGCAGGAGTCGCTCCTGCGGTCGCTGGACAACGCCCACCGCCTCCTCTCGTCGCCCGCGGCCAAGGCCTTCGATCTCTCCCTCGAGCCCAGGGCCAGCTACGACGCGTACAACACCGGCCGCTTCGGCCAGGGGTGCCTGCTCGCCCGCCGCCTGACGGAGGTGGGCGCCCGGTTCATCGAGGTGACCACCGAGTACGTCCCGTTCCTCCACTGGGACACCCACGACAACGGCCACACGCGGATCGCCGCGCTCAAGCAGCAGATCGATGGCCCGATCGCCCGGCTGGTCCTCGATCTGGAGG
>CAYWOF010000006.1:0-20944 GCA_964459825.1 uncultured Phycisphaeraceae bacterium
TCCTCACCGAGATCCTCGAGCCCGGCGCCGTCTGGCAGGATCCCCCGGAGCGTGCGGCCAACGCCGAACGCCGCCGCGCCGCCATCGCCATCCTCCGACTCGCCCAGCCCCTGCTCTTTCCCCCTTCACCCTCTCAGCCCCTCACCCACTCATCCTCTCACCCTCACCCCTCCACCCACTCACCCTCTCATCCGTCAGCACCCGAGCGCGAACTTCGTCTGGAAACAGATGTAGTCGTTGACGTTGCGGACGCCGTTCCCATCGCAGTCGGCGTAGGGCTCCCCGAGGGCGAAGCGCGTCTGGAAGCACACGAAGTCGTTGACGTTGAGAACGCCGGAGGCGTCGCAGTCCGCGTAGCACGTGGCGCACCCGACCCACTTGGCGATGCGGGCGGCGGGCTGGCCCCCCGCGATCGTGAAACTCCCGCCGGCGTAGAGCGTCGGGCGGCCATCCTCCGTGACCGGGAGAAGGTCGTAGACCGGCCCGTTGGTCCCCGCCCCGACGTTCGACCACGCCGCGCCGTTCCAGCGCCGGATGTTCGAGTGGCCCGAGAGGCTGCCCGCGGCGTACAGGCGGCTCCCCGTGCCATCGTCGAAGGCCTCCAGCGCGCGCACCTCGGCCTCGCTCGCCGCGTTGAAGAAGTTGCCCGGCACCCAGGTCCAGCCCGAACCGGTGTAGCGCACGAGGCTCGCCTGCGAGCCCGGGTAGTTGTACCGCTTGCCCCCGGCGTAGAGGGCCGCCCCCGTCCCGTCGTTGTACACGCCGAGCGCGTACACGCCGATGGGCAGGACGCCGGCCGGGTGGGTCAGCGCCAGGCCGTTCCAGCGCGTGAACGTCGTCGGCGTGGGCGAGTTGTTGAGCTCGCTCCCGATGAAGAGGCTCGGCGTGGGCCCATCGGCGTACACGGCCAGCGAGGTCCCGTAGTTGGTCCCGACCAGCCCCCCGGGGAGGGGGGCCCAACCGGTGCCCGTCCACCTCGTGATGCACAGGCCCGGGGCGCCCAGGCCCGGCTCGAACTCGCCCGCGACGAAGAGCGCCGACCCCGTCCCGTCGTCGTACGCCGCCAGCGCGAACACCGTCCCGGGCCAGGGCTGCTGGCCGGGGATCCCGTTGCCCAGCGGCGACCAGGACGTTCCGTTCCAGCGCGCGATGTTGTGCATGATCATGCCGCCGGCCGTCTCGAACAGGCCGCCGACGTAGAGGTCCTCGCCCGCGCCATCGTCCCAGACCGTCATGGCGTAGACCGAGCCGTCCACGCCGTGGATGAACTGGTTGCCGACGATGGACCAGGTCGAGCCGGTGAGGCGCGCGATGCCCCGCGTGGTGACGGGCCCGGCGCTCGTGAACTCGCCGCCGACGAAGATCGCCGGTCCCGACGGCTCCACGAACCGGGCCAGGGCCCGGACCGTGCCCGACGGGCCCGATGCGCCGACGGGAGATTGCCAGGCGGGCTGGCAGGTCTGGGCCTGAAGGCACGAGGGGAGGATCGCGCCGAGCAGGACCGTACCGAGCGCGCCGTGCCTGGGGGAACCGCTGGTCATGGATGCGTCTCCGCGTTCGAGGCCCACCGCGCGCGGGCCCGACCCCCACCGTTGTACGCCACGGGGCACGCCGGGTTGCACGCGGGCCCGGGCCCCGCCCCCTTCCCCTATAGTCTGCCCCCCTTTTTCGAAAGGCCTCCACCGTGGCCGAGACACCGGCGACCCGACACTTCGACCTCATCGTCATCGGCGGCGGGCCCGCCGGCTACGTCGGCGCCATCCGGGCCGCGCAGCTCGGCATGAGCGTGGCCTGCGTCGAGCGGGCCAAGCTCGGGGGCGTGTGCCTGAACTGGGGGTGCATCCCCTCCAAGGCCCTGCTCTCCAACGCGGAGCTGGTGGAGAAAATCCGCAAGGGTGAGGACCAGAAGTTCTGGGGCCTCAAGCTGCCGGGGGATGGAACGGTCGGCCTCGACTGGGACCGGATCATCGGGCGCAGCCGCGACGTGGCCGGGAAGCTCAACAAGGGGATCGAGTTCCTGTTCAAGAAGAACAAGATCACGCATCTCGTGGGGAGCGGGAAGATCGTCTCGGGGCGGAAGGGGCCCGGGACGAAGTGCCGCGTCGAGATTCAGGAGTGCAAGGTCCAGGAAGAGCTGACGAGCGCCCCGGCGACGCCGGGGAAGACGATCGAGACGATCACGGCCGACAGCGTGCTGGTGGCGACGGGGTCGGTGGCGCGCGACCTGCCGTTCGCCCGGTTCGACGGCGAGCGGGTGTGGGGGGCGCGCGAGGCGATGTTCAACAAGCAGCGCCCCGAGCGGCTCGTGGTGGTCGGGGCGGGGGCGATCGGGATGGAGTTCGCCTACTTCTACCACTCGATGGGCACCAAGGTGACCGTGGTCGAGATGCTCGAGCGCATCCTGCCGGTCGAGGACAAGGAGGTCTCCGAGGCGCTGCTGCGCCTCTACAAGAAGCACGGGATGGACATCCGCGTGGCGACGACGACGACGGCGGTCGAGAAGACGAAGGACGGCGTGCGGGTGACGGTCGCGCCGTTCGCCGGCGGGAAGGCCGACGAGAGCCGGAAGGAGACCCTCGAGGCCGACCGCGTGCTGCTGGCCATCGGCGTCCGGGGACGGACGGACGGCCTCTGCGACCCGTCGCTGGGGCTCAAGATCGAGAAGGACCACATCGTCACCGACTACCGGCCGGGCGCGACGCGCGCCGAGGCGATCGACTACAGGACGAGCGTCGAGGGCGTGTACGCGGTGGGGGACGTGATCGGTCCGCCGTGGCTGGCCCACGTGGCGATGGAGGAGGCCGTGACCTGCGTGGAGCGGATCGCCTGGCGGGCCAAGAACCCGAGGCAGCACCACGAGCCGATCCCGATCGACTACTCGGTGATCCCGGGGTGCACGTACTGCGTGCCCCAGGTGGCGTCGGTGGGGCTCACCGAGCAGAAGCTCATCGCCGACGGGCTGGCCAGGGGCAAGGACTACGAGGTGGGCAAGTGCGCGTTCCAGGCGCACGGCAAGGCCATCGCCGCGGCCCACACCGACGGCTTCGTGAAGATCATCCGGAGCCTGCCGCGCGGCGAGATCCTCGGGGCGCACATCCTGGGGGACCAGGCGACGGAGCTGATCGCGGCGCTGACGCTGGCGCGCCGGCTGGAGGCGACGACGGAGGAGCTCATCTGCACGATCCACGCGCACCCGACGATGCACGAGGCGGTGCACGAGGCGGCGCTGGCGAGCGAGGGGAGGATGATCCACGCGTAGGGCGTGCGCCCGGCGGCGCGCCCCGGGCAACGCGAGGTATACTGAGGCGACATGTCGGCGGCTCCGCGATATCCCCAGGACATGGGCTTCCACGGCCTGCGCATGACGGCCGAGGAGTATCTCGCGCTGGGCGAGACGCCGGAGCGGTACGAGCTGATCCACGGAGTCGTCGTCATGTCGCCCAGCGCTCTACCGAACCACAACCGGGTTCTGTCCAAGATCCTCCATCAGCTGGAGACGTTCGCCGAGCGTGGCGGCGCCATCCAGGTGTTCCCGGAGACGGATGTGCGGTTCCTGGGCGACACGGTGTACCGACCGGATGTCTGCGTGTTTCGCGCCGAACGACTGCCCGGGCGCGTGGAGCGCCTGGAGCTCGCGCCGGACCTGGTGATCGAGGTGCTCTCCCCCGGCACCAAGCCGGTCGATCTCATCACCAAGCGCGACGACTACGAGCGCTTCGGCGTGGGCGAGTACTGGGCCGTCGATCCGACGACCGCGGCGGCGAGGTGCTGGCGTCGGCAGGGCTCGCGCCTGCTGGAGATTCCGGCAGAGGGCGACACGGTGCCGTCGAGCGCCATCGAGGGGTTCTCGCTCGATCTGGGCCCGATCCGTGCGATCGCGAGGGCGTAGAGCGGTGGTCGCCGCATCACGCCGCAACCACCCGCCCGTCGCGCAGGTGCACCACCCGATCGGCCCGGGCGGCGACCTCCGGGTCGTGCGTGACCATCACGATGGTCTGCCCGCGCTCCTTCCGGACCGCGGCGATGGCGTCGAGGATCCGGGCGCCCGTCTCGCGGTCGAGGTTGCCGGTGGGCTCGTCGGCCAGGAGCAGGTCGGGGCCGTTGATGAGGGCGCGCGCGATGGCGACGCGCTGGCGCTCGCCGCCGGAGAGCTCCGCGGGCCGGTGCCGGAGGCGGTCGGAGAGGCCGAAGGCCGCGAGGAGGGACCCGGCCGCGTCGCGGACCCGCCGAGCCTGCCCGAGGTAATCCAGCCCGTGCCGGACCATCGCCGCGATGGCGACGTTGCGCAGCACGTCGAGCTCGGGGAGCAGGTGGTAGAACTGGAAGACGAAGCCGACGCGCTCGGCGCGGTAGCGGTCCAGCTCGCGGCTCGAGAAGTCCGCGAGGGGGCGGCCGTCGAAGGTGATGCGTCCGCCGGGCGCATCGCTCCTCCGATCCGGCCGGTCCAGCCCGCCCAGCAGGTGGAGGAGCGTGGACTTGCCCGAGCCCGAGGCGCCGAGCACGGCCACCCACTCGCCGCTCTGCACCGCCAGCGAGGCCCCGCGCAGCACGGGCACATCGACCCGCCCGAGGCGGTAGGTCTTGCGGAGGTCATGGGCTTCGATGATCGACATGGCAGCTTGTGAGGGTGAGACGGTGAGACGGTGAGACGGTGAGAGTGTCAGGCGGACTGATCCCTCATGGCTGACGGACGGATCAGCCATCGATCCGCGTACCGGATCATGCCCACGAGCCCACGGATCAACTGCTCGTATGAGCGGTAGAGGGCCGCTCCCTCGGTCCGGGGAATGTACCCGCACTTGACCGCGAACTCGATCCAGACCTGGGTCTCGGCGGCTTCCGTTTCCGCGTCCGAGAGCTTCGCAACGAAGGCGCCCTCGTACCGCCGTTTCCGCCAGGCCTCAACGATGTTGGCGGCCACCGACCGGGACGAGCGGAGGATTTGCGCCCGGAGGGCAAAGGCCTCGTGCGCCGGGAAGCATCCTGTGTATCGAAAGACCTCCATCGCGGCATCGAACGCGGTCCGATAGACGTCCAAGTCGCGATACGACCGGATCAACCGCCGTCCTGTCCTTTCGCCGTCTCCGTTCACCGTCTCACCGTTTCACCGTTTCACCGTTTCATTCGAACCTCAGGGCCCTCACCGGGTCCATCAGGGCCGCCTTCAGGGCCGGGATCAGCGCGCCCAGGGCGCTGGCCAGCACGCCCGACACCAGCACGATGGCCGCGTGCGACGGCTCCACCCTGCTGGGGATCTCGCTGAAGTAGTAGACCGCCGGGTCCCACACGTAGAGCCCGAGGGACGATCCGAGCCAGTCGTGGATGGCGTTGATGTTGCGCACGATGGCGATCGCGCCGAGGCCCCCGAGGATCGCGCCCACCAGCCCGATCGCCAGCCCGTAGCCGATCCAGATTCCCGCGACGCCCGCCCGTCCGGCGCCGATCGCCCGCAGGACGCCGATGTCCTTGGTCTTCTCGCTCACCATCGACCAGAAGATCGCCAGCACCAGGAACACGCTCGTGAACGAGATGATCCCGAAGATGAACATCACCATCGCCGTCTCCTTCTCGACGGCTTGGATCAGCGTCCGGTTCCGGTCCTTCCACGTCAGCACCCGCACATCGGGGCGGTGCGGCGCCTCCTCGTGGGCCGCGGCGAACTCGTCGTAGATCCGCTCGCAGGCCGCGCGCAGGGTGCTGGCGTCCACGCCTTCCTTGGCGCGCACGAGGACGGTGGTCACCCGGGCCGGGTCCGTGCCGATGACCTCCGGCTCGATCGGCACCTCGAGCCCGGTGGCCGGGTCGATCCGCGTGCCGAGGGCGCCGCCCCCGATCACGCGCCGGGCCTCGTGGAGCTTGAGCATCCGCTGCAGCTCGGGGAGCGGGACGAAGATCGTGTTCGCGTCCACCTCGTAGACGCCGGAGCGGTTCTCGTTGGCGACCAGGAACGTCCGCGCGACGACGTCGATCGTCCGCCCGGTTCGATCCAGCGGCATGACGCTCAGCGTGACCTCGTTCCCCGGCAGGAACAGCATGGGGTCGAGCCACCCTCCGGGCATCCGCTTGTTGTAGCCGGCCACCTCGGCCCCCACGACCATCGCCGGCCGCTCGAGGCCATCGTCCGGATCGGTCATGCGCAGCGATCGCCCCGCCGCCTCGAGCTCGCCCAGCTTCCTGGCGAAGTCCGGGCGCAGGCGCGGGTCCTCGCCCGCGCTGTCCTTGCGCAGGGCCTTCTCGATGGGCTTCCACCAGATCGTGTCGCGGTAGGTCGTCACCCGGTCGTACCCCGCCGGGTCGATCCCCTTGACCATCACCGTCTCGATCTGACCCGAGAGGGGCAGCGAGAGCAGCCCGAACGTCTCGATCACCGGCGTCGCGGCCTCCACGGCCGGGTCCGCCTCCAGGCGCTGGATCAGGTCCTCGTAGTGCGGGAAGCCCGTCAGGGCCCGGCTGATGGCCACATCGCCGATGAGCGTCCGGCCGCTGGCGATGAGCATGTCGAGGAACCCGCCCATCACCGACCAGACGATCAGCTCCGTCGCCACGCAGAGCATGACGGCCACGGCCGCGAGGAGCGGCATGACCTTGCCGGTCAGGTAGCGGCGGGTGAGCAGGAGCTGGTACACGGGCCAAGGGTATCGGTCCCGAGCGGTCGTTGCGCCCAGCGCGCCCGGTCGATTCCCGCCGCGTCTATCCTCCCCCATGCTCCGGCTCGGGCCCGTCACGCTGCCCACCAACCTGCTGCTGGCCCCGGTGGCCGGCTACTGCGACCTGGCCTTCCGGACCGTCTGTCGGGAGCAGGGCGGCGTCGGGCTCGCCTGCACGGACCTGCTCTCGCCCCAGGGCCTCCTGCGGGGCAGCGCGGCCAGCCTCGACCTGGCCATGACCAGCGACTTCGACCGGCCCGTCGGCATGCAGCTGTATGGGTCCGATCCGGCCCTCATGGCCGAGGGCTGCCGCTGGGCGATCGAGCACGGGGCCGCCGTGGTGGACATCAACATGGGCTGCCCGGTGGACAAGGTCACCAAGAAGGATGGCGGCTCCAAGCTCCTGACCGACCTTTCCCGGGCCGTGGAGATCGCCTCCGCCTGCATCCGGGGCGCCGATGCGGCCTCGGGGGGCCGTGTTCCGGTCACGTGCAAGATGCGCCTGTGCTGGTCGGATGAGGACTACGCCGCGGGACGGGCCTGCTCGCCCGAGCTGGCCCGCCGGCTGGCCGATGTCGGGGTCGCCGCCGTGACCGTCCACGGCCGGACCACGGAGATGCACTTCCGCGGTCGGGTCCGCCACGAGGGGATCGCCCGGGTCGTGTCGGCGCTCGACGGGCGGATCCCGGTGATCGGCAACGGCGATGTGGTCACGCCCGAGGGCGCGGCCGAGATGATCCGGCGCACGGGCTGCCAGGGGGTGATGATCGGGCGCGGGGCGTTCGCCGCGCCGTGGATCTTCCGCGACTGCTGGTCGTTCCTGACCACGGGCACCATCCCGCCGGAGCCGAGCGACGAGGCCAAGGTCACCCTCGTGCGCCGGTACTTCGACCTGATGCTGACCTACCGGGATGCGCACTACGCCCTGCACCACATCCGGCGCCGGATCAGCTGGTTCGGCAAGCGGATCGCAGGCGGGCAGTGCCGGGAGCTCCGGGAGGCGGTCCGGCTGGCGGCGACGGCGGCGGATGTGCACGCGGCCCTGGACCGGTTCGTCGATGGCGGGCGCGGGGCGAGCGGAATCGTCGAGCGAGGGGCGAACCCCGCGGCTCTCTGCGCGTCGGCGCGCTGAGTCGGAGCCTCCCGCGCCGGCCTGTCCACGCGTACCATTCCCGCCCCATGCCCCACATCATCGCCGAACCCTGCATCGGAACCAAGGACGTCTCGTGCGTGGACGTCTGCCCCGTGGACTGCATCCACCCCACGAAGAACGAGCCGGCGTTCGAGACCGCGACGCAGCTGTACATCGACCCCGACACGTGCATCGACTGCGGCCTGTGCGTGGACGAGTGCCCGGTCAAGGCGATCTTCCCGCAGGAGGACCTGCCTCCGGAGTGGAACCGGTACATCCAGCTCAACCTGGAGTACTACAAGAAGTAGCCGCTCATCGCGTCCCGGCTACCCCGGCGGTGGTCCTGGCCCGGCGGGACTTGAGACCGGTTCCAAGGTGCAAGTAAGTCCCGGGCATACCCCCCGGGACTCGTGCGCTCTGACCGTACTTTGTAGTTTCTCCGGGCCCTGTGCCCTTGCCCGGCGCGGGTTGGCAACGGACGCCGGCGGCCCTGCGCATCGGACCTCTGATCCGGGTACGACGTCGTCCCCAGCCCGCACCTTGCTCCGCCAGCCCGCTTCAGCGGGCTTGCTTGCTTGCAGGCCACCGCTTCAGCGGTGGTAACCGGAACACATCCAATCCTCCGTGCTCCTGTTCCCAGCCCGCTTCAACGGGCTTCGAGCGATCAGGCCTTGAGGCAACCTCCGGCCCCGGCCATTACCATGCCGCCATGCCGCGCAACGTCTACTGGGAGCTGCACTACCACCTTGTCTGGCGCACGAAGGACAACCTGCCGCTGCTGACGCCGCGGGTTGAGGCGCTGACGCACAAGTACCTGATCCACCGCGCCCTGCAGACGCCTGGAGCCGCGGTCCACGGGGTCGGCGGGATCGAGGATCACGTTCACATGGCCGTCAGCCTGCCGCCGACGGTCGAGATCGCGAAGTGGGTGGGGGACCTCAAGGGTGCGTGCTCGCACGAGATTAACCACGGGCCGTGCGGCGCGGGCTCGCTCGCGTGGCAGACCGGTTACGGCGTCGTCTCGTTCGGCAAGCGCGACCTGCCGTGGGTGGTGGACTACATCAGGCGCCAGCGCGAGCACCACGGCGCCGGGCGGGTGGAGGACCGGCTCGAACGGATCCTCCGGCCCGACGACCGGCCGCCTGAAGGCGGGCCGGCATCGCAAGCCCGCTGAAGCGGGCTGAGGATGGGGAGCACGGTCGGGTGTGGTGGCGTGCCCGGTGACCACCGCTGAAGCAGTGGCCTACGAGCGAGCAAGCCCGCTGAAGCGGGCTGAGGATGGAGGGCACGGTCGGGTGTGGTGGCGTGCCCGGTGACCACCGCTGAAGCGGTGGCCTACGAGCGAGCAAGCCCGCTGAAGCGGGCTGAAAAGCCAGCGAGCTGGCGAATCGGTGCGCTCGCCGCACTCGGGGCACGCGACGTGATCGGAGGCCACCCCGCAACCGGCGAGGTCGTACCCGCACTGGGGACAGAACCGGCGGCGGCTCTCGCGCGGGAGGGTTGTGCCGATGGCGGTTGGCACGGCCAGGGCTCATCTCGTTCGTGCGACGAAGTGGTACGTGCCGGCCGGCGCTGAGAGCACCAGCAGCGGCTCACCATCCCGCACGATGCGCACCCCTTCGCTCGCGCTGAGCGGCCTGCCGGATTCGGTGATGGCGTCCGCACCCGGCGCAGCCAGGAAGAAGTGTGCGTTCGTGTTCGGCGGTATCGTCGCGTCCATGCGGAACGTGTCGCCCTCCAGCCGCCATTCGACGCGGATGTCGCCGCGGATCGACCGGTATCCGGCCCGCGCGTGCGTGACGCCTCCACCCGGGACCGGGCCGATGTCGATGGACACCCACCCGGGACCGCCGGGCCCGACTCCGCCCACGTTCCGCCAGATCCACTCGCCCACAGCGCCGAACGCGAAGTGGTTGAACGAGTTCATGCCCGGGTCCTGGAACCCGCGCCCCTTCACGTAGCCATCCCAGCGCTCCCACATGGTGGTCGCGCCCTGGTCGATCATGTAGGCCCAGCTCGGGGGCGTGCGCTGCTGGATGAGCGCGTACGCGCGCTCCGGCTCGCCCATCAGCACCAGTTGGTTCATGAGCGGGAGCGTCGAGTGGAAGCCGGTCGAGAGGTGGCCGTTGTAGGCGTCGAGGGCGGGCAGGATCCGCCGGCGTGCCCCCTCTTCCCGCGCCACGGGGCGCAGCAGCTGCCAATCCAGGGCCAGCGCGTATCCCGCCTGCGTTTCGCCCGCGATCGCCCCATCGGGCGCGACGTAACGACTCGTCCACGCCTCCGTGATCGAATCGGCCAGCGTCGCGAGCGCCCGCGCATCCTCGGCTCGACCGAGGGCCATGGCCGTCCGCGCGAGCAGGCGCACCGACTGCGCGTAGCACGCCGTCGCGAACGCCTCCTTTTCCAGTTCCCCCTTCACCGCCGGCATCCCCTCCAGCTTGAGCGTGTCGGAGTTGAGCCAGTCGCCGTAGTCGTTGCCGCGACCGGTGGTCCAGATGTGCTCCGGGCTGTGGGCGCGGATGTACTCGATCCAGCGCTTGGCCGACTCGTAGTGCTCCTCCAGCAGCTGCACGTCGCCGTAGTTCTCGATGACGCGGTACGGCACGATCACCCCGGCATCGCCCCAGCCGGGCGCGCCCAGAAAATCGCCCCGCGGCATGCGCGGGTTGGGCGCGACGTCCGGGTAGCGCCCGTCGGGGTGCTGGGCATCGCGGATGTCGCGGCACCACTTGGTGAAGAACGCCGCCATGTCCATGTGGTAGATCGCGGTCTGCGCGAAGATCTGCGCGTCTCCCATCCACCCCAGCCGCTCGTCCCGCTGCGGGCAGTCCGTCGGCACGCTCATCAGGTTGGCGTACTGGGTCCAGTTGATGTTGCTCATCAGCCGGTTGATCGTGTCGTCGGAGCACTCGAACTCCCCGACGATCGGCGCATCCGAGTGCACCACCCGCCCGACGAGCCTCGGCGCCGCCGCCAGCCCCCGCACCTCCACGAACCGGAACCCGTGGTATGTGAAGCGCGGCTCGAACGTCTCCTCGCCCCCGCCCGCGAGGATGAACGCGTCGCGCTGGGCCGCGGCCCGCAGGTTCGCGGTGTAGGCGTGCCCGTTCTCGTCGAGCATCTCGGCGAACTGGAGCGTGACGGTCGTCCCCGCCGGCCCCGAGCACGTCAGGCGCACCCAGCCGGGCATGTTCTGGCCCATGTCGAAGACGAACACCCCCGGCTCGGGCTGGGTCATGGCGGTGGGGGCACGGTCCTGGGTGATGCGGATAGGCTCGTTGGGCTGCGCCACCAGCGCGGCCGGCGGCCTGGCCTCTCCCAGGGGCGGGGGCGGGATGCGCTGCACCGGCCGCCACGCCGCGGCGTCGAACCCCGGCGCATCCCACCCCGGCATGGCGCGGCGCGAATCGTGCATCTCGCCGTCGAGCAGGTCGGCCGCGCGGATCGGGCCCTCGTTGGTTCCGCGCCACTGCTCATCGGTGCCGACGACCGTGACCGTGCCGTCCGCGTGCTCGAGGCGCAGCTGGGCCAGGAGCGAGAGCTGGCTGCCGTACGCCTCGGCCCCGAAGAGGCCGATCTTGCCCGCGTACCACCCGTGCCCGAGCGTGACGCCCAGCGCGTTGGCCCCCTCCCGCACCAGGTCGGTGACGTCGTACGTCTGGTACTGGATCCGCGTGTGGTAGTCGGTCCACTCGGGGGCCAGCTGGTGGTCGCCGATGCGCTGGCCGTTGAGGCGGGCCTCGTACAGCCCGCGCGCGGTGATGAAGAGCAGGGCCCGCGTGGGCGTGCCGGCGACCTCGAACTCGCGCCGCAGCATCGGGCAGGGCCCGCGCACGGGCGCCGTCGCGCGGTGCGAGGTCGTGTCGCCATCGGTCAGGCGCGCCGTGCTCCACGAGTTGTGCTCGATGGAGTCCGCGGCGGTGACGGTTCCGTGCAGGGCGACGTTGGCAGCGCCGGAGAGGGCCTGCATCTCGGCCAGTGCGAGGCCGAAGTCGGCGGTGCCGGCCGGTCCATCGCGGCTGGCGAGGCGCGTGGCCGTGAGGCGGATGTAGCGGGCGGTGGCCGCGGGGAAGCGGTAGGTGCGGGGTTCCGTGCCGGGGTTGGGCTCGTCGGCGGCCGTGCGATCGACGAGGAGCAGCGGCGCGGCGAAGTCGGGGGTGGATGAGCCCTCGATGCGGTAGCGGACGGGGAAGAGGAGCCCGGGCGCATCGCGGACCCAGTCGAACGGGCGGGCGGGGAACAGCGTGATCGCGTCGATCGGCGCGGCGCGCCCGAGGTCGATGGTGACCCACTTGATGGTGTCGGCGCTGGCGGCCAGCTCGCTGTGGTAGCCGTTGTGGGCGGGCGCGCCGGGTGTGCCGGCGCCGGGGATGCCGATCCAGCGGGCGGTCCAGTCGCCGGGCGCGAGGAGGCCCATGGTCCACCGGGCGGGGTCGCTCCAGGCCGAGGGGGCTCCCGCGCCATCCCAGGTGCGCACCCGCCAGTGGATGCACTGGGCCGAGGTGAGCGCCGAGCCCGCGTAGCGGATGTGGGCTGTCTCGCGCGACTGGACCTTCCCCGAGTCCCACAGGTCGGGCGAGTCGAGCCGGTCGGGCGACGAGGCGGCGACGATCTGGTACGCGGACTGGATCGCCCCGCGCCGGGGATCGGTGACGATCCAGGAGAGGCGCGGGCTCGCGGCATCGACCCCGAGCGGGTCGGTGAGGTACTCGCACCGGAGGTGGGCGGGCGGCCCGGGCTGGGTGAGGGCGAGCGCGGCGGCGACGAGGGGGAGGAGCATCGACCGAGTGTACTTGGAGGCGCCGGCCGCCGGCGGGGCCGAGCCCGGGGGATCACTGGGCCTCTTGGGGGCGTGGCGTCGCCAAGGCGTGGTCCGAGGCCCAGGCCGCGACGTCCCGCTTCAGGATCGCCGCGGCCATGAGGTCGGGGAACAGGTCCGGGGTGCAGGCGAAGCTGGGGATGCCGAGGTTGGCGAACGCCGCGGCGTTGGCGCTGTCGTACCCGGGCGCCCCGTCGTCGGCGAGGGCGAGGAGGGTGATCATCGTGACACCCGAGCCGACGATCGCCGCGGCCCGCTTGCGCATCTCCACCTGGTTGCCGCCCTCGCACAGGTCGGTGATGAGGACGAGGATCGTGTCCGTCGGGCGGGTGATCAGTTTCTGGCAGTAGGCGAGGGCCCGGTTGATGTCGGTCCCGCCGCCGAGCTGGACGCCCAGGAGCACGTCCACCGGGTCGGACATCTTCTCGGTCAGATCGGCGACCTCGGTGTCGAAGGCCACGACGTGCGTGCGGAGGGCGGGGATCGACGCCAGCACCGCGCCGAAGACGCCCGAGTACACGACCGACTGCCCCATCGAGCCGGACTGGTCGATGCAGACGATCACCGTCTTCATCTCGTTGCGCTTGCGCCCGTAGCCGATGCGCGTCTCGGGCACGATCGTCCTGTACTCCGGCTGGTAGTGCTTCAGATTGGCCCGGATCGTGCGGTGCCAGTCGATCTCGTTGTGGCGCGGCCGGCGCGAGCGGACGGACCGCTTGAGCGCTCCCGCGACCGCCTGGCGCATCGGGGCATCGAGCCGGCGGAGCAGCTGGCGGACCACGCGGGCCACGACCTGGCGCGCCGTGGCCTTGGCCCGCTGCGGGATGACGCCCGACAGCGACATGAGCGTCGCGATCAGGTCCACGTCCGGCTCCATCGCGGTGAGCACCTCGGGTTCGAGGAGCATGCGGTGCATGTCGAGACGCTCCATCGCGTCCTTCTGCATCACGCGGACGACCGACGACGGGAAGAACTCGCGGATATCGCCGAGCCACCGGGCGGCGTGGGGGCTGGACTTGCCCAGGCCGCCCTTGCGCTCGGAGTCGTAGAGCGCGGCCATGGCGCGATCCATGCGGATGTCGCGCTCGCCGAGCCCGAAGCCGATGCCGTCGGCATCGTCGCCGCCGAGGAGCATGCGCCAGCGGCGGAGGCGCTCATCCGCGGCGATCGGAGGGGCGGCGGGAGCGGGAGTGGGAGCGGTCGTCATCCGACGTACTCCTCGCCGAGGATCTGCTTCAGGACCGGAATGACGAGGTCGCCGCGGGCCGCGTTGTAATCTGTCGTGTCGCTGCCAGCCGGTCGGACGGCCGCCGGCCCGCCCGCCGCCGCGCGTCTCACCCGCTCGCCGATCTGCCGTCGCTCCGCCGGCGGAAACTCCGAGAACGTCCGGCGCACGATCGGCATCGATGTCTCGAAGGCGTCGGCGGGCAGGCCGCACAACCACTCGTCGAGCATCGCGAACAGCCGGTCGTCGTGCAGGAGCACGACGCCGCTGCCGGAGAGGAACCCCTCGAGCCACGCCGCGGCCTTGGACGGGTCGTTGCCGCGCGAGAGGGCGACGGAGAGTCGTGACGCGACGTCGTCCGGAGTCGCCGCGGAACGGTCGAGGAGGACGCGCCAGCAGAGCCCGGCGACGCGCCCGTGCACCCCTGCGGCGTCGCCCACGGCGGCGAGCCGCTCCTGCCACGCCGCCAGGTGCACGTCGTTCTGGAGCGTGACCAACGCGGCGTGCACGGCCGCGAGCCGCCGGGCCATCTCGTTCGCCGCGTCGTCATCCAGAGATCCGCAGGCGGGCAGGAGCCCGGCGCATACGCGGGCGAGCACGCCCGCGACCACCGGCCGCAGCATGTCGAGGTCGGTCTTGCGGACGTTGCCGTACCGCAGCGCCCCGGCCAGCGGCGGCAGGGCGTCCATCAGGGCCGCGATGTCGCTGCCGACCGCGGATACCTCGGCGATGCGGGTGACCAGCCGCTCGACCGCCGCGGGGAGGTCGGCGAGCAGCACGTGCTCGAGCATCGCGGCGAGTTCGCCGAGCGCGTTGCTGCGGCCGGCCCGATCGGCGACGCACGCCGCGGCCGCGTCCTCGATCGTGTTGCCCCACTTCGCGGCCTCGATCACCGCCAAGGCCAGCTCCGGCTTCCACTGCAGCTTCCACTGCTCGTGGAAGGTGCTGACCTTGCCGCGGGTCTCCTGCCGCTCGCCCCACAGCACGCCGAGGATGCTCAGGCGGTGCAGCAGCCGGCTGCGGGCGAGGTCGGTCTCGTTGCGCTGGTCGAGGTCGAGGAGCTTCTCGTCGGCAGTTGGCTTGAGACGGAGCGAGGTCTGGAGGCGGGCGAGGTCGCGGGCGAGCGGGACGGTCGGGGCGTCGTCGGGCACCTCGCCCAACCGCTCGCCGACAATGAGCTGCTCGTGGATGACTCGCATCGGCAGCGGGTTGCCGTGGCAGAGGATCGAGAGCGTGGCCTCGTTCATCTCCTCGAGCCCCGCGATTGACCGGCCTCGCAGCGCGGCGAGTGACTCGGCCAGCCGCACGGCCTCGATGACGTGGGCGGGCGAGGCGTCGAGGTCCTCCTCGCGCATCAGGCGGGCGACTCGCGTCATCCACCGCTCGGTGATCTGCTGGTGCCCGACCCAGAGGTGCTCGTACCACCCGGGCGAGAGGATGCCGGCTCCATACCCGGAGAACATCGAGAGGCGGCTGTTGGTCCACGGGATCCACGTCGCGAGCGTCTTGCGCTTCGGCAATCCCTTGAGCGCCGCCTCGTCGTCCTTCGCCGGGATCGCTTCGAGCGCCGCGGCGGTCAGGACCGGCGCGTGCCAAGCCCCGCAGACGACCGCGATCCGCTCGAATCCCTCGTCCAGCGCGGCACGGATCGACCGGCGCATGTGCGCCTCGCGCGGCGGCTCATTCTCATCGCGCGCCCCCTTGGCCTGCTCCCGCAGCGCCCCCATCGCCCCCCGGATCGAGCCGAACACGCCCAGCGGGTCCTCGTCGCCCCGCCGTTCCTCGACGACCCGGCCCCACCAGAACTCCCCATCCTCGTACCCCGCGGCCCGCGCGAGCTCGTCGAGCGGGTCGCGCGGATGATCCGGCGTCTCGATGACCGCCTCGGCATCCGATCCCTCATCCTCGCCCGTCGTGGGCGGAGGCTTTCGCCCGCGTGGCCAGTTGGCGCACGGCAGATCGATGAACCGCACATCCGCCTTCTTCGACAGCGCCCAGCGGATCGCCTGCCACTCCGGCGAGAACTCCGCAAACGGGTAATACGCGGCGTGCTCCGGCGCGTCCGGCTCATACACCAGCAGCGCCACCGGCGGCTTCATGCCGGCGAGCTTCGCCAACGGCAGCACCTCCGTCGCGTCCGGCGGCCCCTCGATCAGCACCGCGTCCGGCTTCAACTCCTTCAGAGCGGCCACGACCGTCCGCGCGGAACCGGGCCCGTGGTGTCGGACGCCGAGCACGGCAAGTGCCGAGTGCCGAGTGCCGAGTGCCGAGTTGTTCGGAGTGGGCGGCACTAGCCTGGATCCGTGTGGTTGGGTGGGCGGGTGGGGTTACGGCGCAGGGAACTGCGCAGCCCGGCCAGAATGCGAGCCTGCTCATCGCACATGGCGTAGAGCATGTCGAACTGGTCACGTGTAATCAGTGCGTCATCGATGGCCGCGTACAGGTCGGAACGCAACTCGGCGCATGATCCCTTCGCGATCCCGAGAAACCGATGAAACTCGGGTCGGCTGTGCTTGTCGAATCCTTCTGCGATGTTGGCCATGATCGACCTGGCCGACCGCTTCATCTGGTGCGCCAGCGCAGAATCCCGGCCGATGCCCTTTCGACCAGTGGCGATCCGAATCTGCTTGCGCAGCTCCCGGGCTTTCTGCCAAGCAATGAGATCCTCAAACCGTTCGACTCTCTTCCTCTCAGCCATGCGCGCTGCCCCTCCATCCCTCGGCACTCGGCACTCGGCACTCGGCACTCGGCACTCGGCACTCGGCACTTCCTAGAGCACCTCCTTGCACGCCCGGTACAGGTCCTTCCACCCGTCCCGCTCCTTCACAACGGTCTCGAGGTACTCGAGGAGGACGACCCGGTCCTGGACCGGGTCCTTGACGATCGCCCCGATCATGCCGCTCGCGACATCCGCGGCGCGGAGCTTTCCGTCGCCGAAGTGGGCCGCGAGCGCGATCCCCTGCGTCATCACGCTGATCGCCTCGGCCGCGGAGAGCGTGCCACTGGGCGACTTCAGCTTGCTCTTGCCGTCGGTCGTCTTGCCGTCGCGCAGCTCGCGGAACACCGCGACGACGCGTCGGATCTCCTCGAGCGCCGGCTTCTCCGCGGGCAACTCGAGCGCCTTGCCCAGCGCCGCGACCCGCTGCTGCACGATCTCGACCTCCTGCTCGGCCGTGTCGGGCACGGGCAGCACCACCGTGTTGAACCGGCGCTTGAGGGCGCTTGACAGCTCGTTGACACCCTTGTCCCGGTCGTTCGCCGTCGCGATGACGTTGAACCCCTTGACCGCCCGTACCTCCGTGTTCAGCTCCGGCACCGGCAGTGTCTTCTCCGACAGGATCGTGATCAACGTGTCCTGCACGTCGCTGGGCACGCGCGTCAGCTCCTCGACGCGGACCAGCTTGCCCTCGTTCATGCCGCGCATCACCGGGCTGGGGACGAGCGCCTCGCGCGTCGGGCCCTTGGCCAGCAGCAGGGCGTAGTTCCACCCGTACCGGATCGCTTCCTCGGGCGTGCCCGCGGTCCCCTGCACCATGAGCGACGAATCGCCGCTGATCGCCGCGGCGAGGTGCTCGCTGACCCAGCTCTTGGCCGTGCCCGGCACGCCCAGCAGCAGCAGGGCCCGGTCGGTCGCCATGGTCGCGACCGCGATCTCCATCAGGCGGCGGCTGCCGATGTATTTGGGCGTGATGACCGTCCCGTCCTTGAGCTTCCCGCCCATCAGGTAGGTGACGGCTGACTGCGGCGACAGCTTCCACTTGGGCGGCTTCGGATGGTCGTCCGCCTTCGCCAGCGCCGCCAGCTCCGCTGCGAACTGCTTTTCCGCCGGCTCCCGCAGAGCCGCCCCGTTCGTGCTCATGACCCGAACTCCTTGTGCATCTCCGCGCGCAGGCGGAGGCGGCCGACGGCCTTTTCCACGCTGGGCGGGAGATCGCCTCCGAACGCCTTGACGACGGTGTCTTCCAGTTGCGGCGCGACCGCCGGGTGGCAGCGCAGCACCAGCCGCTCGATCGCGTCGCCGACCTGCCACCAGTCGACCGCCTTCTTCGGCAGCGATTCGTCGAGCGCCTTCAGCGCGCTCCGCGCGAGGTGCTCGGACCACCCCTCGTCCACGGTCGCCGCGACGGCCCAGCGTTCCTGCCACCCGACGTTGGGGCTTTCCAGGACGCGCAGAACCACCCGCTCTTGCGGCGCCCGCGCCAGGACCGTCCACAGCGGCGCACACCCCGCGATGTCCTCGGCGCGCTTCGCCAGTCGGCGATCCACCAGCGCGAGGGACCACTCGATGTCGGCATGACGCGCCGCCGCATCCTCCCACGCGCTCAGGACTTCCCTCTCGTGATCGCTGGTCTCCAGCCGCGCGACGAGTTCCGCCGGGGCCAGCCCGGTCCGGCGCGTCCATTCCGCCGGCGGGACGCACGCCACGATCTGCCGCAGCCACCACGCCCGCTTGCCGATGCCGCCCGGGGGCTTTTCCTCCAGCCCATCGGCATCGAGCGCGGGGTCCCAGTCCTTGGGCGGCTCGACGGTGAGCCTCGCGCCCTTCTTCCGGAGCAGCCCCTTCGTCGGAGCCGCCACCGTGATCAGGGCCGCCGCGCGATCGATCATCCGCGCGACGTACCTCGACGCGGGCAACCGGGCGAGCAGTCCCGCGGCCTCCTGGCGCACGCCCCGGCTCCGGTCCTTGAGACTCTCCTCGAGGAAGTCCTGGTCGACCGGCGACAGCCCGTCGAGCAGTGCCGTGATCAGCTTCTGCCGATCCGCGGCGGCGTCCTGCGCCCACGTGGAGCGGAGCAGCGGGATCGCCCGCTCTGGCTCCGACTTCCGCACGAGCGCCAGCCACGCACGACGCTCGGCCGTCGTTCCGACCGCCCATCGCTCGTCGAGATCCGCGGGCAGCGCCGCCGCGGCGGACTTCCGCCACTCCGGGTTCAGTGCCGCGAGCCATTCGCCGAGTCGTCCCAGCACCGGCCGCACCGCTTCGGCCAGTTCCGCGCGCGTCGCCGCGGCCTCGAGCAGGGCCGGCACGACGCCCTCCGGCGCCCGCTGGCCCCGCTCGGCCGCGAGGCGCGCCCACTCCTGAATGAGCGGCCAGTCACCTTCGGTCACCAGGCGCGTCAGCAAGCCGCCGGCGCGCGGGCTGCATACGGGGCGTGCATCGGGCTCGCACGCCGATGGAATCGCGACGCCGCGTGCGGGAGCGAACCCGGCCCGCGCCCGCAGCCCGGCCGCCGCGGACTCCGCGAGGATTCTCGGGGCCTTCGTGCCCGCACGCTCGGCCCCGATCGTGACCGATGCGGCCAGTTCGTCCATCCGTTTCGCCGGACTGGTGGCGAGGGCGGTCACGCCGCCCACCTCGGCGCGACATCGGTAAACACCGCCCCGCCGGCGGACCACGTGGAGAGCGGCAGCAGAAACTCGCCATCCCACTCGCCCATGAGGCCGATGGGCCGCCCGCCGCTGAGGGCCATCACCCGCCAGACGCCGGCGGACCCCGGGCGCACAGGGATCGCCTCGCCCGATGCATCCACGACCAGCCAGCGCGCGCCGTCGAGAGTGGGGGTGATGCCCGACACGATGAGTGGCCAACGGTCGATCCACGGACAGGTGGCCAGGGCTTTCGCGTACCCGCCGAGGGTCGTCTCGAACGAAGACGCGACACCCGGACCGCCGGGTGACGACTTGAACCCGGCCGTTGCGCCCGCGCGGTTCTTGACGACCGCCCGCAGCGGCACGCCCGACGGATAGAACGCCAGCGCGCCCTCGAACTCCGTCCCGGCCACGAGGGACGGGTCGAACGGCGCGCCCCCGGCGGAGAAGTCCAGCACCAGCCCGATCCGCCCGGTGTTCCGGCCCACCAGCCACGTCCGCCGCACCCGCAGCCGCTCCTCGTCCTCGATCACCTGCCCGACGGTCGCCCACGAGTCCGCGAGCGCCTCGCCGCCGAGCGCCTCGTCCCTGGTCTGCGTCCATCCCAGCGCCACCCGCACATCGCCCGCCAGCGTCTCAGGCAAGTCCGCCAGCCGATCCGCGGCCCGCAACACCAGGTGCAGCCGCCCGAGCCGGTCCAGCGTCCGGCGGGGCCAGCCCTCGCCCGACGCCATCACGCCCGGAAGCTCGCGGATGAGCCGCGCCAGCCCCGGCGCCTGGGCATCGACCATCCGCGCCGCGGCGCGTTCCCAGAACGACCCCGGCTCGCGCTGGGCCTCCGCCAACCCCCGCCGCACAAGGTCATTCAGCCATACCCGGCATTCGGCCACGCCGTCCCTGACGCGGCGCTCGCGCTGCGCGGCCCGCCTGGCCCGGGCCTCCACATCCACCGGCTTGGGGTCCGCCGGCTCGGCCCCCCCTCCGGCCTTCGCCGCCTTCTTCTCCGCCTTTTCCGCGCGCGTCTCGATCCACTCGCTGACCCACGCCGGCTGCGCCGCCGGCTTGATCGCCGACTCACCCTTGGCGAACATGAGGAACAGCCCGAGCCCGTGCTTGCACGGGAACTTCCGGCTCGGGCAGCTGCACTTGAACGCCGGCTCGGCCAGGTCGATCCGCACCTGGTAGGGCGACTTCCCGCTCCCCTGGCACAAACCCCACACCGCCCGCTCCCCGGGGTCTTTCCCCAGGCCCGACCACTTCCGGGGCGAGGCCAGACCCTGCCCGGCCGCCGCGGATGACTCGTCCGGCGCCAGCGCGAGCACGCGATCGGTGGTCCAGGCGCTCATCCGGCGCAGGATACACGAGGCCCGCGGGCGCGCGCCGGGCGACCGGCACGCATGGAAAGCAGGCGGCGCCCGGGCAAGGCGGCGTGGCGGAAGGCGCACGCTCGCGCGGAGACCGAAACCGGGGTGGCGAGGACCTTGATCCGGCCCCCCTGTCTCCGGTATGCTGTCGCGTTGGAGGCGCGCCATGGTCCACCGCCGCGCGACCATCGTCCTGGCCCTCGCCGCTCCCGCCGCGGCCCAGATCTGCGAGCCGGGCTGGACCGAGGGGTTCCCCGATGCGCCGGGCATCAACGGCGAGGTGCGGTCGCTGGCGCTGTTCGACGATGGCGCGGGGGAGAAGCTGTACATCACGGGGTTGTTTACGAATGCCGGGGGAATGCCGGCCGCGGGTTTGGCGCGCCGGAA